>NZ_MTPV01000043.1:0-63039 GCF_002009585.1 Arthrobacter sp. SRS-W-1-2016
CGCGCCCCCCCCCCCCCCCCACCCCCCCCCCCCCCCCGGGGGGGGGGGGGGGGGCGCCCCCCCCCCCCCCCCCCCCCGCCGTCGTACTTTAATCGGTGGGTCTCCGACGCGGAAAGAATCGGCCCGCAATCGCCGGGCACCCGCTGCCGTAACGAGCAGTTGGCTCCGAATTAACCGCTTGAAAGTCAGGTACCTGCCGGTAGTGTTTGATCCACCATGTTCACGCTGACCATCAACCAACGCGACAGCCGCGGCAACGGAGACCTCGTACCGCAGCTGCTCAAAGACCTGCGCCACATCCCGGCGTGCTTGGACTTTGACCGTTCGGTGGAGGACGAAGTCCAAGGCATCGTGGAATTTCCGCACCAGGCCGTGGATTCGGCGCTCATCGCCTTGCGGAGCGGACAGTGGTACGTGGGAATCGGCGTCGGACCGGTCAACGAACCCCTGCCCAACCAAATCAAAGACGCCTCCGGGCACGGACTGGTCTACGCACGCCGCGCCGTGGACCGCTTGCGGAATGGCAAGGAGCGTGTCCCCGTGGCCGTCGAGGGGCCCATCGCCGCACTTGCTGCCGAATCGGAGGCTGTGCTGCGGCTTCTGGGGCACATCGTGCAGCATCGAAGCGTTGCTGAGTGGCGCGTCCTGGACCTGCTGACGCCCGGCGTCCGTGGACAACAGAAGGCCGTGGCCCAGGAATTGGGCATCAGCACCCAGGCCGTGAGCAAGGCACTTGCCCGGGCCCAATGGGTGGAAGAGCACGCCGCCAGGCCGGCCGCAGCCCGCTTGCTGCAAATGATCCTCGAGGTTTACTGATTGCGTCGGCACGCCTTCAGCCATCCTGTACTCGACACACCCATTCCTCCCGGCCTACCTTGAGTCCATGATCTCCAGGGAAAAGCTTGGGCGGCTTCTTCCCGCTCTCAGGCAAGCTGTCACGGGCCACCGCCTCCTGTTTGCCGCCAAAACGGCCGTCGCCGCCGGACTGGCTTGGTACCTCGCACCGCTGATGCCCGGGCCTGCCGCGGCCTATCCGTACTACGCACCCCTGGGTGTCCTGGTCAGCATGCACCCCACCGTTGCGGCGTCCGCCAAGCATGGACTGCAAAGCCTGCTCGGACTCGGGCTGGGCATAGCGATGGCCTTCGCCGTGACCACCTTCACCACCCCGAACGCACTGGCGGTTGCCGTCGTCGTCGGCCTTGGCGTGGTCATCGGCGGTCTGCCACGGCTCGGCAGCGCCTCCGAGTGGGTCCCCATGGCGGCGTTGTTCGTGCTGGTGCTGGGATATTCGAATACGCAGGGCTTTTCATTCGCGTACGTCCTGCAAATGGGCATGGGAGTGGCAGTCGGATTCGCGGTGAACTGGCTGGTCTTCCCTCCCCTGCATCTTGAAGGCATTGATCCGGCCATCGACGGACACCAACGGGCGCTGTCCAAGCAACTCAGGGACATGGCCAGCGCCATGACGGAATCCTGGCCACCGGACCATGAGGAATGGGCGAGCCGCAGCGGCGAGCTAGCACGTACTGCGACCGACGTGCGGACAGCCGTCCAGGCGGCGAAGTTGAGCGCCAAGGCGAACCCGCGGTCCCGCCGTCGGGCCAGGCGCCTGCCCGGCGACCTGGCCGGTTTGCGCGCGATGGAACGGCTGACCTTTCATGTCCAGGACATCACGGATGTCCTGGCAAGCGTCATCTGGGAAGAGGACGCGGGGACGGTCATTCCGGAGGGGGTCCCGCCGCATTTGGCGGAGGCCCTCGTGGACGTTGCGGTGGCGATTCGGCAATGGAGGCATGGAGACGCCGAAGACTTCAAGAGCTCCCTCGAAGCGGCCCGGGACAGTGTGGCCGCACTGAGTGGCACCCTCACGGAGGCCGCGGCCGACCAAGCGTCCGTGAACGCCACCGCTTCGGTCGCGATGAGCCTGCGGCGAATCATCACCGTGGTCTCCGACGCCGTGTGAGCTGCGGTGGGCATCCGCCGGCCAGCCCCGCTGCGCTTCGGCCTGGTATGGCTGCGCCGGGACCCTGGCTACAACAGGCAGTTACTACAACAGGCGACGCAGGATGAGGGCCGCGCCGTCGTCGTAGACCGACGCGGTGACCTCATCCGCGACGGCGATGACTTCCTCGGGTGCCTGGCCCATGGCGACACCGCGCCCGGCCCAGCTGAGCATCTCGATGTCATTGCGGCCGTCCCCCACTGCCACTGTGTGGCGGGGGTGAGTGCCGAGCCTCTGGCGCAGTTGCTCCAAAGCACTGGCCTTGGTGACCCCGGCGGCCGCGATATCCAACCAAGCCGTCCAACCCACTGAGTAGGTGACCCCGGAGAGCCCGATCTTGCGAATGGCTGTGGAAAATTCTTCGGCGGTGTTCTCGCTGCTGAAGACCACTACACGCACCGCAGTGGCGTCCAGCATCGTCTGGAAATCCACGCCGATTGCCTCAACGCCGAAGCTGGCGTCCTGGAATCGCTCGGTGGAGAGGAAGTTTCCGTCCTCATCCTCGAGCGCGTACTTTGCGGACGGAAGCTGCTCGCGAAGTGCCATCAACGCCGGAGCGGGATCGAAGGTTGCCTTGTGAATGACCTCGTAACCTGCGTCCAGCTGGGGATCGAGGCGCAACGTGACGCCGCCGTTGCAGCACACGGCATAGCCGCGTTCCAGTCCGATCTGCTCAATGATGGGCAGGGTGGCATTCAACGAGCGTCCGGTAGCGATCAGGACATTGTGTCCGTGGGCGACCACAGCCCTTGCGGCCTCGCGGACACCCGGTGTCATGTGGCCATCGTGGTCGACGAGGGTTCCGTCGACGTCCAACGCGACCATGAGTTTGTGATTCGAATTCCGCTGGTCATCGATGCCAGCGACTGAGGTATCAGTCAAAATAGTCATGCCTCCAGTGAAGCAGACCCCACCGGCACCAGCTAGGACGAAGGCCACAGCAGGGGATTAACAAGCGGTGAATACTCCCAGATAGTCCACAGTGTGAATGTTAACTTGAGGCCCTGGCGCGCGGCCGCAGTCCGGCACGCAGGAGCTTCTGCCGAAGAAGGCCCGGCTGCTCCAAATCGGCCCAATTCCACCTGACTACGGTGATCCCCAACGCACGGATGCTCTCCTCACCCGGCTTCTCCTGTTGCCCGCCCTCGAATTCGCCCGCGATCAAGTGCTCCGGCCACCAGAACCCGGTCCGCGCAACGAACTGATCGGAATCGTCGGTGTGATGCTGGAGCGGCTGCTCAAAGCCAAGCAGCTCGATGACGGCCCTGCTGTACGACTCCCCCACTGAATCGGCCTTCGCGTTTGCCAAGCTCGCGATGCGGACTGCCCGGTGCTTGGTGGCATCAGCTACGATCCCGTCCAGTGCCAAGGCGATCTCAGGGTGCTCGATCAAGCAGGCATCCTGCCCGAGCGAACCCTGCTCCACCAGCATGCGTGCGATTCCGTCAGCTACAACCAGCGCCCTGCTGAAGGACGAGGTACACATGACGTCCATGGCCGTCTGCACCGGACTGGTGCAGGAAAACCGGCCGGAAACCACTGCCTCAGCGTCGCGTCGAAGGACGTAACGCATGGGATGGTTGCCTGTGTTCCGCGCTTTTTCGGCGAGCACGCTCTTTCCGTGGACCACAAACGTTGCCGGCCGCCGTCCGGTGGTCCGCTCGGTGGAAGTGGCCAGATCGACGAACTCCGGAGGGTGAAGCGTCGGGACGCCGAGCACGACGGCTGCGGACTCACCGCAAAACACGGACTGCTCGAATGCCAGGCCCACCGCCGCCGCGGACCACTCGAACCTCTGGGCAGGCGTCGCTTCCACCCAGGTGGAGGTTTTCACGTAATACCCGCGCCTCAGCCGGACGAGGCGGCCTGCCCTGAATGGACGGTAAATCACCGCTGTGGAGCCGGTGAGAGCAAGCCGCTCGGCCGAGATAATGATCTCCGGAGGGATGTCCATGGAATTACTCTCCATGGATCGTCGCGCGGCGTCAGCCGTCCTTTATCCCTATGTGGACAAACCAGGCTGTGGAGGACCGGTCCGAGCCGGCATTCCGGGGGCCACGGAATGCAGGAGGCTACAGGACGGGGAGCACCTCGAGCCCTCCAATGTACTTCTGGAGTGCCTTGGGGACGTTCACGGAGCCATCCGGGTTCTGGTGGTGCTCCAGGATGGCCACGATCCAGCGGGTGGTGGCCAGGGTACCGTTCAGCGTGGCCACGGCGCGGGTGCCCTTCGCAACGCCGTCCTCATTGACCGCACGCTCACGAATGTTGAGGCGACGGGCCTGGAAGGTGGTGCAGTTGGACGTCGAGGTGAGCTCGCGGTACGCGTTCTGGGTGGGGACCCAGGCTTCGCAGTCGAACTTCCGGGCCGCGGACATGCCGAGATCGCCCGCGGCGGTGTCGATCACACGGTATGGGAGTTCCACCTTCGCAAGCATTTCCTCTTCCCAGGCCAGGAGGCGCTCGTGCTCGGCAGCGGCTTCCTCAACCGTGGTGTAGATGAACATCTCCACCTTGTTGAACTGGTGGACGCGGATGATGCCACGGGTGTCCTTGCCATGCGAACCGGCTTCGCGCCGGTAGCAGGAACTCTGCCCGGCGTAGCGGATAGGCCCGGCGGAAAGATCGAGGATCTCGTCCGAGTGGTAGCCGGCGAGGGCCACCTCCGAGGTTCCCACAAGGTAAAGGTCGTCTTCGGCGAGACGGTAGATCTCGGCGTCGTGCTTTACATCGAAACCGGTGCCCTGCATGATTTCCGGACGCACCAACGTGGGGGTGATCATCGGTACGAAGCCAGCCTCGATGGCCTGGTCCATGGCCATCTGCAACAGTGCCATCTCCAGCCGGGCACCGACGCCGCGGAGGAAGTAGAAGCGCGCACCGGAGACCTTGGCGCCGCGTTCCATATCGATCGCGCCGATGAGTTCACCGATTTCCAGGTGGTCCTTCGGTTCGAAGTCAGTAAATTCGCGCGGGGTGCCGACCGTCTTGACCACCACGAAGTCGTCCTCGCCACCCTCGGGCACGCCGTCCTCAATCAGGTTGGGAATGACGCGGAGCAGCTCTTCCTGCTTGGCCTGGGCGGCGTCGGCTTCGGCAGAGGCAGCCTTGACCGAGTTGGCCAGTTCCTTGACCTCGGCGAGCAGCGCTTGCTTTTCCTCGCCCTTGGCCTGTGCCACCTTCTTGCCGAAGACGTTCTGCTCCGCACGGAGGTTTTCGTAGCGGATCAGTGCCGCGCGGCGGTCTGCATCGGCGGAAATGATCGCGTCCACCACGGACTCGTCGGCGCCGCGGGCGCGCTGGCTGGCACGGAACTTGTCCGGGTTTTCGCTGAGGTCTTTTACGTCGATCACCAGACTAGAGTATCGAATCAGCGCGCAGCTCCGCCGCCAGCGTCCGACGGCGGCAGGCACCCCCTGCCGCCGCGCGCCGCCGCACCTTCCGCGGGATAGGGTTGAAGCACCATGAGCAACTGGATCCTGTACGTGATTCTGGCTGGGGGCGTGGTCTTTGCCGTCTCCAGTTGGTGGGGCGTGCGCCGGCTCAGGGCCAGGCATACGCGCAGCGCCGTGCACGAAGCCGTGCACAAGCCCGAAGCCGGTTTGCAAAGGGTTGCCGTGATCCTCAACCCGGTGAAGACGAAAGCCGAGGATGCGCGGAGGATCATCCGGGAAGCCTGCCATCTTGCGGGCTGGGACGAACCCCGTTTCTTCGACACCACCGCGGACGACCCCGGCCATTCGCAAGCCAAGGCGGCTCTGGCGTACAGGCCCGACGTCGTACTTGTCGGCGGCGGCGACGGTACCGTGCGCGTGGTGGCTGAGGCCCTCGCGCACACCAACGTGGCGATGGGCTTGATCCCCCTGGGCACCGGAAACCTGCTGGCACGCAACGTGAACCTGGATGTCAACGATCTGCGCGGCAATGTCCACACGGCGCTCTTCGGCCACCAGCGCTACATCGACACCGCCCGGATGGCGATCCACAACGAGCGGACAGGCGCCTCTTCCGAGCATGCGTTCCTGGTGATCGCCGGCATGGGGCTGGATGCCGAGGTTGTGGGCGACACCAACGACGGCCTCAAAAAAGCAGTCGGTTGGCTGGCCTACACCGAGGCGGGCGTCCGCCACCTGCCCGGACGGCGCAAAAGGGTCACCATTGCCATGGACGACGAGCCCGAGCAGTCACGGAAAATCCGAAGCGTCTTGTTTGCCAACTGCGGCCTGATCCCGGGGGGCATCGACTTCATTCCCGGTGCCATGATCGACGACGGGGTCCTGGACGTTGTGGTCATGAGCCCCCGCAGCGCCATCGGCTGGATCGCGGTATATGCCAAGATCTTGTTCAAGCACAACCGGAACCTGCCGGTCATGAATTACTACCGTTCGGGCAAAGTGGTCATCAGCAGCAACGAACCGATGGCCACACAACTTGACGGCGATCCCTCGGGCGAGGCCACGCAAGTCACCGTCAAGGTGGAGCCGCGTTCCCTCCTCGTGCGCGTGCAATAACCGATGCCCGCGCAATAGCGCGACACGCTACTTGGCGTTCTTCGCCGCTTCCGTTGCTTTGTGTTCTGCCAAGGCTTTGGCAGCCGCGCGCGCTTCCGATTGCTCGCGAATCATGGCCTGTTCTTCTTCAAAGCGCAGCCGATCGGCCCGGTCGGCGTCGTCGCCGTCCCAGTCCTGGTTGTCCGCCTTGGGCTTGGGGTTGACGATCATTCCCTGGCCGCTGGTGTCATTGCTATTTCCCGACATGGCCCGCTCCCTCCGTTAGGGGCATGCGTCCATCAATTGTGGATCAAGCAAGCATACGCACAGTTTTATCCACGCGATAGGGGTTGAAGAGTCAATTATCCAACGCTTTGCGGGGGCGGATTCAGGCCGGTCAAGCGCCCGGTTCGCCACTCAGAATGCGACGAACCCAGGCATGTGCGGAGGCGAACGCGGCGTCGGAGGTATGCGGAGCCACCAAGGCTTTCTGCTCGTCCGCCCGCGCATAGGACCCCAGGAAGCGCGTGGCCGGGCTGATCCGGTGCAGACCTGCCAGGGCATCGGCCACCCGGGCATCCGAGGCGTGGCCGTCGGCGTCGATGCTGAAGAAGTAATGGCCCAGGTACTGGCCGGTGGGCCTGGACTCGATGCGGCTGAGGTTGACCCCGCGGGTGGCAAACTGGTCAAGGATTTCCATCAGGGCACCGGGGCGGTCTTCGGGCAAGGGCACGACGACGGTGGTCTTGTCCGCGCCGGTGCGTTCAGTCAATGCACCAGGACGGCTGACCAGGACGAAACGGGTCACCGCGCCAGGGTTGTCACCGATGTTCTCGGCAAGGATGTTCAGGCCCGGGCGTTCGGCCGCAACCAGGGGGGCGCAGATGGCGGCGTCATAGTGCGCATCGCCTTCGAGGAGCCCGACGGCGGCTGCCGCGGTGGAGGATCCCGGCACGTATTCCGCATTCGGGATATTTTCGTCCACCCACAGCCGGCATTGGGCCCAGGCATGGCCATGCGTGGAGATCCGGCGGATATCGGAGATCTTCACTCCGGGGCGGGCAACCAGCACGAACGTGATGGGAACGAGGGCTTCACGGATGATCCTCAGCTCGGTTCCGGTGGCAATGGCATCCAGGGTGGCGGTCACGCCACCTTCCACCGAGTTCTCGATCGGCACCATGGCTGCGTCCGCTTCACCCTGGCGAACCCTCTCCAATGCCGTGTTCACATTGGTGCAAGGCACCCTGTTGGCGTCGGCCGCGCCGGGGACTTGCAGGAGCGCAGCCTCGGTGAAGGTACCTTCCGGACCGAGGAAGGTGTAGGTGAGCGCGGATGCCGACATGTATATATTCCTTAGGTGTTATGCGTTGTGGCTACAGGACGACCGGCTTGAGGCCGTTTTCCGAAACCATCGGGCGGCCGGTCTCAAACCACATGTCCATGCCTCCCGCGATGTTGGTGGCGGTGTAGCCCTGCCCCACCAGCCACTGAACCGCCCGGAAGGACCGTCCGCCCGTCCGGCAGATGACATAGAGGTCATCGTCCGGATCAAGTTCGTCAAGGCGGCCCGGGATCTGGTCAAGCGGGATGTGAAGCGCGCCCTCGGCGTGGCCCGCCACCCATTCGTAATCCTCCCGGACATCCAGGATTTTCGCGCCAGCCGGAACATCGCCGACGGGCACGGTCTCGAAATCGCTCACGTGAGTTCCTTCCAGTTGATTCAGATCTCCAAATCAACACTAATACCGGAGCCCGTCGCCATCATCGCCGAGACCCGTAGGGCGCGGCAGGTTACGGTACTTCCTCACTGCGTCATCGCGGCACTAGTGTTGTCGCTAAATGTTCGCCGTTGCGGCGACCCGGGAACGCTCGAGGCAAGGAGACGGCACCATGGCTGCTGGCGAGCCCACCATCCTGGCAACCTCCGGCGGCTATAAGTCCGGTCATCGCACCAGGATGGAGTTCGACCTCCTGGTTCACCACGCCGTCGAACTTTCCGGGGTGAGCGGACGCGCGCCGCGGGTGGCGCATCTTGGCACGGCGTCCGGAGACCAGCGCTGGTTCGCCGCGGAACTGGACCAGGCCGCCCGGGTTTCGGGCTTCGATTTCACCCACCTGAACCTCTTCACCATGCCCAATTACGGCGATCCCGAGTCGTACCTCCTGGAGCAGGACGTCGTGTGGGTCAATGGTGGTTCCGTGGTCAATCTTCTGGCCGTGTGGCGTGCCCACGGGCTGGACGGAATTCTGAGGCGCGTCTGGGAACAGGGCGTGGTGCTGGCCGGAGTGTCAGCGGGCTCGATTTGTTGGTTCCAGGGTGGCACAACCGACTCCTACGGGCCTGAATTGCGCGCCGTGACCAACGGACTTGGCTTCCTCCCCTACGCCAACGGTGTCCACTATGACTCCGAACCGGGCCGCCGCCCGCTGGTCCACCAGCTGGTGTCGGAGGGCGTGCTGGGGGAAACACACTGCACCGACGACGGCGTCGGGCTCGTTTACAGGGGCACGGAACTCGTGGACGTGGTTGCCGAAGTCAGGGGCAAGGCCGCCTATCGCGTCACCGCGGCACCCGGCGAAGCGCCCGACGGCGAGGCCGCTGCCATTGAGGAGCGACTGGAGTCCCGCTTCCTTGGCTGACATCCATGAACTCGGCGCGGTCCAGCTGCGCCAGGCGCTGGCCACCGGTCAGCTCTCGGCCACTGAGGTTGCGGAACACTTCCTTGCGAGGATCGAACAGCAGAACCATATGCTGGGCGCGTTCGTCACGGTGACCGCGGACCAGGCCATGCTCGACGCCCGGGCCGCCGACGAAGCGTATGTTCGCCAGCGCCGCGGGGGCCCCGGGCTCCCCCTTCTTCACGGTATGCCGCTGGCCTTCAAAGACCTTGCCGATGTTGCGGGAGTCGTCACCACCCACGGCAGTGGAGCCCTGGACCGGAAGCCTGCCCCCGAAGACGGCGCCCTTGCCGCGGCACTCAAAGGCGCCGGCGCCATCTCACTGGGCAAGACCCAGGTTCCGGAATTCGGACTCACGGCCTACAGCGAGAACCGCATCGCACCGCCGTCGCGCAACCCGCACGCATTGAGCCGCAGCTCAGGGGGCTCGTCGGGGGGTAGCGCCGCCGCGGTTGCGGCGGGTTTGGTTCCCTTTGCGCCCGGGAGCGACGGCGGCGGGTCCATACGTATTCCCGCTGCGGCATGCGGACTGTTGGGGTTGAAGCCGGGCCGGGGCCTGGTGCCGGCCGGGGAAAGCGTGGGGGACGCGGCACGCTTGGTGGTAGCCGGACCGCTGGCCCTCTCCGCCCCCGATGCCGCGCTGATGATGGATGCCCTGGTGCCAGACGGAATCCGGCCGGAAGGGGGCTACCTTGCTGGGCTCGAGGAGGCGCCGGCACCCTTGCGCATCGGCACGAGCCTGGACAGCCCGTGGTCCACCGCATTTCCCTTTGCCCCGGAGCAGGAGGCCCTGGATGCCCTCGCCAAGGGCGTCGATCTACTGACGGGAGCGGGCCACTCGGTGTTCGACGCCGGGATCCGGTACGACAACCGTTACCCGGAAGCATTCACTACCGCCTGGACTGCCGGCGTCGGGAGCGCCCGTATCCTGCCGCATCGCGAAGCCCTGCTGACCCCGCTGACCCGGACCTTCCGGCGTCGGGCACAGCAACGCAGCGCCGCCAAGGTCAACGAAGCCCTCGGTTTCCTCCGGCAGTTCACCCACGACACGGTGGTCCAGTATGCACAATGGGACATCGTTCTGACACCGTCACTGGCACAGACTCCACGGCCCGTCGGCTGGTTCACCGGCTCCACACCCGGAGGCGAGCAATGGCCGGCTCCCGACTGGCCGGGCGACGCGGACGACGACTACCGCAAGCAATGCGAGTTTGCGCCGTGGTCCTCCATGGTGAACGTGTGCGGCCTGCCAGCGGTCACGGTGCCCGTTCATTGGACCGGCCCAACCCCTGGAACGGGACTTCCGATGGGGATCCAGCTCATCGGGAAACCGGGCTCCGAGCTACTGCTCCTGCGGCTCGCAAGGCAGCTTGAACTGCAGCAAAAATCGGCACCTATCGCCGGCGGATAGTTGCCTGAGGCATCTAAAAAATGTGACAATGCGCTCAGTCAATGTCACCATGGATCAGATGAGCACAACTCTTGACACGCGGACGCCCGCCAAAAACGCGGGCGATACGTCATTTTTCGGCCACCCAAAGATGCTGGCCAGCCTCTTCTCCGTAGAAATGTGGGAGCGTTTCTCTTTCTACGGCATGCAGGGCATCCTGCTTTACTACATGTACTTCACCGCGGACCATGGCGGACTCTCGATCGACAAATCGCTTGCGGCCGGACTGGTTGGCGCGTACGGCGGAGGCGTATACCTCTCCACGATCCTGGGCGCATGGTTGGCGGACCGGCTTTTCGGCTCCGAACGGGTACTTTTCGGTTCCGCGATCATGATCATGTCCGGCCACATCGCGCTTGCCCTCCTCCCCGGCATCCCGGGCCTGGTGGCAGGCCTGGTGCTGGTCGGCATCGGATCCGGTGGCCTCAAAGCCAACGCAACAGCGCTGGTGGGCACCCTTTACGGCGAGAAGGACGAACGCCGTGACGCTGGCTTCTCCATCTTCTACATGGGTATCAACGCCGGCGCCCTCATTGGACCGCTCGTTACCGGCTGGCTGCAGGAAAGCAGCGGCTTCCACTGGGGCTTCGGCGCAGCCGCAGTCGGCATGGCGATCGGCCTGGTCATCTACGCGCTCGGCCGAAACAAGCTCCCGGAAGAAGCCCACCGCGTCCCGAACCCCCTCCCCTCCGCACAGCGGAGCCGTTACGGGCTCATCTTCTTCGGCATCGCCATCGTGATCGCCGTGCTGTTGATGACCGGCGTGGTGAACCCCGGCAACCTGGCCAAGAGCATGGCCTACGCCGCCATCGTCGCCTCGGTGATCTATTTCACGCTGATCTTCCGAAGCAAGAAGGTCACGTCGTTCGAGCGCAAGCGTGTTGTCGCGTTCATCCCGCTCTACATCGCATCGGCAGCGTTCTGGGCCCTCTTCCAGCAGCAGTTCACATTCATTGCTGTCTACTCGGAGGAGAAACTGGACCGCAACCTCTTCGGCTGGGAAATGCCGGCAGCCTGGGTACAGTCCATCAACCCTGTATTCATCATCGTCTTTGCGGGCGTCATGGCTGCCCTCTGGACAAAACTCGGTCCGAAGCAGCCGGGATCCCCCGTCAAGTTCGCTGCCGGACTCTTCGTCATGGGCCTGGCATTCCTGGCCTTCATCCCGTTGTCCGGCGCCGGGAAGACCCCGCTGCTTGCGCTCGTGGGAATCCTGTTCCTTTTCACTTTGGCGGAACTGTTCCTGTCCCCCATCGGCCTGTCCGTGAGCACCAAGCTGGCTCCCAAGGCCTTCCACACCCAGATGGTGGCCTTGTTCTTCCTCTCGGTGTCTCTCGGCACCGCGCTGGCCGGTATCCTCGCCGGGCTGTACAACCCTGACAACGAACTGCCGTACTTCCTGGGCGTCGGCGGCACGGCCGTGGTCATCGCTGTGGCCTTGGCTGCCGGCGCGCCTGCCATCAAGAAATTGATGGGCGGCGTCCGCTAGTCACTTACCAGTCATGTAATCGAACTAGACCGCGACGGCGGCCGGTGCGTTCGGTGGGTTTCCCGCCAAGCGCACCGGCCGCCGTCGTCGTTGCTAGTAGTTGTAGTTGTAGCGAGAAGCCGTGGCGGCAAAAATCGCGATAAAGACCCAGAAAATGATCGCGCCGACAATTCCCAGATACCCCATCACAAGGCCCGCGATAGCCATGCCTTTGCCGGCTGGTTCCTTCTTGAGGGCCATGTGGCCAAGAATCACGGCGGCAATCTGCGGCAGGACAAAGAAGCCAAAGCCCACGAAGACAGCGATCCCGCAGCACATGCTCGCTATACTCAGGCCCTTGGGCTCGGCGGCCATGCCATAGTAAGCGGGCTGGCCGTAGGGGCTGGCCGGCTGCCCATACGGTGACTGGCCCTGCGGTGCCTGTGCATAGGGCGAGGCAGGCTGTCCGTAGGGGCTGGCGGGCTGCTGTCCGTAGGCGGGCTGGCCGTATTGGGCCGGGCCGCCCTGCGCCTGACCGTACGGTTCCTGCGACTGGTGCGGCTGCGGTTGCTGCGGCTGGCCGTAGGGGCCGGAAGCCGCCGGCGAGGCAAACGGCTGCTGGCCGTACGGGTTTTCGTCGGGTTGGGATGCGGGCGGAATGTACGACGGCGGTTCGTAGCCCTTGGGCGGTTCGTCGCCCTCGGGAGCGTTCTCGGGTTTAGCTGGCTGGTCAGTCATGGAATATCCCCCTTGCGAGTCTTTGTGCCCAGCCTACCGCCGAGCGCAGGCGCACATAAGCTCCCGAGCCCCGGCTTCCCAACCCCATGCCGCACTCCGGTAAACGGGCAGTGAATCTTCGCCGGTCCGGCGGAAATACGAAGTCACAGGCACCGCAATAGTGGGTTTTCTCTTCAAGCACACCGGACGGTCTGGCATGCTGGGTCAATGGCTAGCCGTGCGGGCACTGTTGCCCTTCCCCAGGACCTTGTAGACATCACCGCTCTTCTCGACGCGTACTACGACGTGACGCCGGATCTGAGTGATCCCGCCCAGCGCGTTGCCTTCGGCACCTCGGGGCACCGGGGGTCGAGCCTGAAGGCCTCCTTTAATGAAGGCCATATCCTCGCCATCACCCAGGCGATTGTGGAATACCGCGCCGGGCAGGGCATCACCGGCCCTCTCTTCCTGGCCAAGGACACCCACGGGCTCAGTGAGCCAGCGCAGAATTCCGCCCTCGAAGTGCTCGCCGCCAACGGCGTCAACGTACTGATCGACGCCCGCCACGGCTACACGCCCACGCCGGCCTTGAGCCATGCGATCCTGAAGTACAACAACGAAGCAGGGCCCGGGCAACCCCAGGCCGACGGCATCGTCGTCACTCCGAGCCACAACCCTCCGGCCGACGGCGGATTCAAGTACAACCCCCCGCACGGCGGCCCCGCCGACACGGACGCCACAGGCTGGATCGCCAACCGCGCCAACGAGCTCCTGGAAAACGGGTTGCGCGGCGTCAAGCGGATTCCGTTGAACGACGCGCTCAAGGCCGACGGCACGGGCAAGTTCGATTTCCTGAGCAGCTACGTGGACGACCTCCCGTCCGTCCTGGACCTCGATGCGATCCGCACCGCGGGCGTCCGCATCGGCGCGGATCCCATGGGCGGCGCCTCCGTGGACTACTGGGGTGAAATCGGGGAGCGTCACCAGCTCGACCTGACCGTGGTCAACCCCACCGTGGACCCGCAGTGGGCATTCATGACCCTCGACTGGGACGAGAAGATCCGCATGGACTGCTCCTCCCCGTCGGCCATGGCCTCGCTCATCAAGCGCATGTCGGACAGTGCTTCGGCCGGTACGGGCACCTTCGACGTCGCGACCGGGAACGACGCCGACGCCGACCGCCACGGCATCGTGACGCCGGACGGCGGCTTGATGAACCCGAACCACTATCTCGCCGTCGCGATCGACTACCTGTACCGCAACCGCACAGGCTGGAACCCGGAGTCAGTGGTCGGCAAGACCCTGGTCTCCTCCTCCATCATTGACCGCGTGGCTGCTGGACTGGGCCGCAAGCTCGTGGAAGTTCCCGTGGGCTTCAAGTGGTTCGTTCCCGGCCTGCTTTCGGGCGAGGGTGCCTTCGGTGGCGAAGAATCCGCGGGCGCCTCCTTCAACAAGCGTGACGGAAGCGTCTGGACCACCGACAAGGACGGCATCCTGTTGGCGCTCCTGGCATCGGAGATTACGGCAGTCACCGGCAAGTCGCCGTCGCAGCTGTACAAAGGCCTCACGGACAAGTTCGGCGCACCCGTCTATGCCCGGATCGACGCCGCGGCCACGCGTGAGCAGAAGGCCAAGCTCGGCAAGCTCTCCGCCGCGGATGTCACAGCCACCACGCTGGCGGGCGAGGACATCACCGCCAAGCTGACCGAGGCTCCCGGCAACGGCGCCTCGATCGGCGGCCTCAAGGTTGTCACGGAGAACGCCTGGTTCGCGGCACGGCCGTCGGGCACCGAGGACGTCTACAAGATCTACGCCGAGTCCTTCAAGGGTGCCGACCACCTCAAGCAGGTCCAGGAAGAAGCCAAGGCCCTTGTGGACGGCGTGATTTCCTAGCCCTCGCTAGTTTGGCTCTGCCGGGAGGCGCCAGAGCTTGAGGATTCGGCGAATGGTGTGGTTGCCTTCCGGCGCCATGTCCACCAGCGCGATCTGGTCGAGCACGACGGCGTCACCCGGCTGGGGGCGCTTGCCGTCGTGATGGGAGATATGCGGGCGGTAGTTCTCCATGACGTAGCGCGGGGTGGCTGCGCGCCCTCCGACGCTTGCCACGGCGTCGAACAATTCCTCGTGGAGGCCCTGCAAAAGGGGATGGTGCTCCACGAGGCTGACCGGAATGGAGCCTTGGTGACCGAATCCGGCGTCGGGTCCCACCGTGAGTTCCGCCCCCAGGGCGCCCATCGCGGGAGCCGTGACAAGCTCGCTGAGGCGGGCAGCGACGTCGTTATCCTCGGAGGGCTCGACGTCGAACCTCAAGAGGGTGATGTGCAGCGGCCAGTCACTGCGCGGGAAGACCATGCCGTCAGCCACGGCTTCGACGAACGCCACCAGAATCAGGTTCCGCATAGGGAAATTTTGCCACCGCACCGCCCTCCCAATCACAGATGTGAGCGGGCGTCGGCGGAAAAGGCGCCAAAGGTGAGCGAGCGTCGGTCGAGGAAAACCCGCGCTCACATATACCGCCTCAAACACCGACGCCCGCTCAGATATACCGCCTTAAGCGCGAACGCTCGCTCACAAGAGTGAGCGAGCGTCGGCGAAAAGGACGTCAAAAGTGAGCGGGGGTTAGACGGTGCGGACGACGTCCTCGTAGGCGAACTTCGGCTTGGCTTCGCCGAAGGCGTCGGGACCCGGCTGGCCGATGTTGACCACGAGGAAGCTCTTCTGGTCACCGGCAGGGAAGAACTCGGCGTCGATCGCAGCGAAGTCGGCACCGGTCATGGGGCCGGCGGCGAAACCGAGGGAGCGGACAGCGAGGATGAAGTAGCCGGCCTGCAGGTGGGCGTTGTTGTTGCCCGTGGTTGCGGTGAACTCGGGGTTGGCGTCGTACATGGCCTTCGGGGCGGAGTAGACGGGCAGGAACTTATCCCACTGCTCGTGCCAGGCGGTGTCATACGAGAGGACCGCGACCAACGGAGCAGAGGCGGTCTTGGCCTTGTTGCCCGGAGAGAGGGTCTCGACGAGCTTGGCGCGGGCCTCGTCCGAACGGACGTAGGTGACGCGCAGCGGCTGGGAGTTGAACGCCGTCGGACCGAACTTGGTCAGTTCGTAGATGGCCTGTGCTTGCTCTTCGGAAACCTCGCCTGCAAAGGAGTTGGCGGTGCGGGCTTCGGCAAAGATGGCGTCGACTGCTGCGGCGTCAATCACTGCTTCTTCGTGGGCGATCGTCATGCGCGTACCTTTCGCTGTGCCCGCAGCCATCGACGGCCGGGCGCTTATGCTTTCCATCGTTGCAACTTCAACTTCCCCCCGCCTCTTCCCGAGACGCCACGTGACGTTCCACACAGCGGAATCGGCAGGCCGTCCGGGCGGTAAGGTTGCACCCGGACAATCACAACTTTCAGGGAAGGCTCCCGTAGATGAGCATGCTCGGAACCAAATGGAAGCTGCACGGCGACGGCAAGACGATCCGGCCGGGCCACGTGGTGGCACCCGAGGAACGGCTGGCGTGGCCGCTGACCATCGGCGTCGGCATGCAGCACGTCGTCGCGATGTTCGGGGCCACCTTCCTGGTGCCCATCATCACGGGCATGCCGCCGGCCACCACGCTACTGTTTTCCGGCATCGGCACACTGCTGTTCCTGGTCATCACGAAGGGCCGCGTACCGAGCTACCTTGGTTCGAGCTTCGCTTTCATCGCCCCCATCCTGGCGTCGCAGCAGCAGTTCGGCGTTCCCGGCGCGCTCGGCGGAGTGGTGCTTGCCGGCGTCGTACTGGCTCTTGTCGGCGCGGTGGTGCAGAAGTTCGGCGCTGAGTGGATCAACCGGACCATGCCGCCTATCGTTACTGGCGCAATCGTCGCCCTGATCGGCCTGAATTTGGCGCCCGCCGCGAAGGCGAACTTCGACAAGGCCCCCGTCACTGCCCTCGTGACACTGGTGACAATCATCCTGGTGAGCGTCCTGTTCCGCGGCATTCTGGGCCGCCTGAGCATCCTGGTGGGCGTGATGGTGGGCTACCTCACCGCCATGACGCGCGGCGAAGTGGACTACTCCAAGATGGACGCGGCGTCGTGGATCGGGCTGCCGCACTTCCAGACTCCGGAGTTCCACCTCGGCGTCGTGGGCTTGTTCGTGCCGGTTGTCCTGGTGCTGGTGGCCGAAAACGTGGGGCACGTGAAGTCCGTGGCCGCGATGACCGGACGGAACCTCGACGACGTCTCAGGCCGCGCGTTGATGGCCGACGGCGTCGCGACGGTCCTCGCCGGATTCGGCGGCGGCTCCGGAACCACCACCTATGCCGAAAACATCGGCGTCATGGCAGCCACGAAGGTCTACTCGACGGCGGCCTACTGGGTTGCCGGCGCCTTCGCCATCCTCCTGAGTTTCTCGCCCAAGTTCGGCGAACTCATCGCCACCGTTCCTGCCGGCGTGCTGGGCGGAGCGGCGACCATGCTCTACGGAATGATTGGCGTCCTCGGCGTGAAAATCTGGGTGCAGAACAAGGTCAACTTCTCCAACCCCATCAACCTGACCACGGCAGCCGTCGCATTGATTATCGGCATCGCGGACTACACGTGGACCATCGGCGAACTGAAGTTCACGGGCATCGCCCTGGGCTCGGCCGCTGCCTTGGCGGTCTACCACGGCATGAAGGGCCTGGCCCGTTGGCGCGGGACGGTTGCCGAGCCGGAGATGGAGCACTAACCTCTCGGGTTCGTGCACAGGTCGTGTCCCCCAAGCGCGCTTTAAGGGACACGATCTGTACAGATTGCGTTGCCGGCTATGAGAGGCGCGTGCGAACAATCTCGCTGACCGCCTTGCCGTCGAAGCGGCCGGCGACCTTTTCGGTGACCGGCCTCATGACATAGCCCATGTGCATCACGGACAGCTCCACGCCGTCGGCCTTGAGCGAGGCGATGACTTCGTCAACGATGGACTCGACTTCTTCGACGGATAGTGGTTCCGGCAGATAGGCCTCGATGACCTCGGCATCCGCGATCTCCGTGGCTGCGCGCTCGGGCTCTCCGGCCTCCTCGTACAGCCGGGCGACCTCGTGATACTGGGAAGCCTCCTTCTGCAACATGGCCGTGATCTGGGCGTCGTCCAGGTGGATCGGCGCCTGCCCGGCTTTCTCACGGGTGTCAATCTCGCTGAGGACGTTGCGTGTGGCGTTCAGGGCAATGCGATTGCCATCCTTCATATGGCTGACGACGTCTGCGTGCAGCCGCTCTTTCAAGGTGAACATGGTGTGCTCCTCGATTCGATGGTGCCGTGCTGGCCGGCTGCCAGCCCGGCAGGCGGTGCCGGCGTCCCGAGGGGTCGTCGCATCGTAGGTGCATGGCAGAAGTCAGAGCCACGCTTTGTTCCTTAATTATCTGCCCGGTAACGCCGAGCAGCCCCGCTGAGCATGCCCCCTCTTGGCATCCAGGAATGGGCATATTCGCACTATGTCCATTCCTCGCATCCAGCAGGGGGCATGTCCCCAGCTGGATGCGAGTTAGGCGCCTTCCAGCACCTGGCTCGTGACCCACGCGAGGTACTTGGCTGCGTTGGCCACGGCGTCGGCGACGTCCGGCACGCCATCGCGACGCTGCGCGACGTCGAGCAGCTGCGCCGCGGCAACCACGCCGTGACCCGCCAGCTCTTCGGGAGTCACCAAGATCCTGCCGGCGACCACAATCACCGGAATGCCCTGGCCGTGGGCTGAATCTGCCAATGCGATGGGGGCCTTGCCGGTCAGGGATTGAGAATCCATCGATCCTTCGCCGGTGATCACCAGGTCCGCGCCGCCGAGCTGTTCGGGAAGCCCCGTGAGGCCGGCCACGAGGGCGAACCCGCCTTCCAGGGTCGCCTGGGTGAAGGCCAGGAACGACGCCGGGAATCCGCCTGCCGCTCCGGCGCCGGGAACGTTGACGTCCCGTCCCCCTGTTTCCCGCAGCAGGGACGCCCAATTGCGGAGGCCGGCGTCGAGCAGTTCCACCGCGTCTTCGTCCGCGCCCTTCTGAGGGCCGAAAACATGCGCAGCGCCGTCGCTGCCGAAGAGCGGGTTCTGGACGTCGACGGCGATCCGGAACCTCACCGCGGTCAGGCGCGGATCCAGCCCGGAGACGTCGAGGGAGACGACGTCGACGAGCGAACCACCGCCGAGCGGAACCACATTCCCCGCTGCATCCAGGGGCTTCAGTCCCAGCGCGCGCAGGGCGCCGCTGCCGCCGTCGGACATGGCGGAACCGCCCACGCCGAGCACAATCTCGGTGGCCCCGGCGTCGAGGGCCGCCGCGATGAGCTGACCGCAACCGTAGCTGTGGGCGCGCAGGGCGTTGGCCGGCGTCGGCTCCATGTGTGCCAGTCCGGATGCTTGCGCAGTTTCGATCACCGCAGTGGCTCCGCCGAAGGCATTCTTCCGGATGGCCCACGCGGCGCCTACCGGCTTGAGAATGGGACCGACGACGGCGTTGATCCGCTCTTCGTAGCCTGCCGCCACGGCTGCCTCCAGTGTTCCTTCGCCTCCGTCGGCGATGGGAAACTGTGTCACCACGGCATCGGGATAGACGCGCAATGCCCCTTCGGCCATCGCAGAGGCTGCTTCGGCGGCAGTGAGGGAACCTTTGAACTTGTCCGGGGCAATCAGGATGCGCATGCCCCCATCCTGCCAGCGGGGCTAAGCTTTTCGCAGATCCGTGTGCGGAGATGTCGAAAACAGCCTGTGTCGTTCGTATAGGGGGTGAGACGCGGGCAAGGTGCCGGCGCCACATCCCAAGGAGGAACAGTCATGTCACGCTACCTGCTCAGCATCTACCAGCCCGACGGCCCCGCTCCGGAACCCGAAGTCCTCAACAAAATCATGGCCGACCTTGACGTCCTGAACCAGGAAATGCGCGACGCCGGCGCCTGGGTTTTCACGGGTGGCCTGCACCCCGCCAGCACCTCCACAGTGGTGCGCGTGAACGACGGCGAAATACTCACGACGGACGGCCCCTTCGCCGAGGCCAAGGAACACGTGGGCGGCCTGTGGGTGATCGAAGCCCCGGACCTGGACGTGGCACTTGGCTGGGGACGCAAAGCGGCGCAAGCCACCACGCTGCCTATCGAGGTCCGGCCCTTCGCGGGCTACCGGGAATAGCTTCCCCATGGTCCATATTTCGGAGATCGGACAAATATTCCGCGAAGAGTATGGACGCTCCGTGGCCGTCCTGGTTCGCGTTTTGGGCAGCATCGACGCCGCCGAAGACGCGGTCCAGGACGCATTCACCGAGGCCGTCACCCGCTGGCCGAATACCGGGCTGCCGCCAAGCCCGGCGGGCTGGATCATCACCACCGCACGCAACCGAGCGATCGACCGGCTCCGCCGCGAGGCCTCCGGGAGGGAGAAGCTCGCCCAGGCCGCGATCCTGCACGGTGATAAACACGTGGATGAACCCGAAGAGGTGGACACAGTGGAAGACGACCAGCTGAGGCTGATATTTACCTGCTGCCATCCCGCCCTCAACCGCGCCGCGCAAGTGGCCCTGACACTCAAGCTCCTGGGCGGGCTCCGCACCGCCGAAATCGCCCACGCTTTCCTCGTCCCCGAGCCAACAATGGCCGCGCGACTCGTGCGGGCGAAAGGCAAGATCCGCGATGCCCATATCCCTTACCGGGTACCGAGCGGGGCCGAGCTTCCTGAGCGCTTGAAATCCGTGCTGGGCGTGGTCTACTTGGTCTTCAACGAGGGCTACGCGGCGAGCTCGGGCACGGGGCTGGTGCGCGAAGAGCTCTGCCGCGAGGCCTTGCGCCTGGGCAGGCTCATCGTGGACCTCATGCCTGATGAACCGGAAGCCAAAGGGCTCCTCGCACTCATGCTCCTCCTCGATGCCCGCCGCCCCGCCCGGACAGCTTACGACGGTGGCCTGGTGCTCCTCGCGGACCAGGACCGCAGCCTCTGGGACGCGGACCACATCGCGGAGGGACAATTGCTGCTGCGGCAATGTCTGAAGAGGAACCAGCCCGGACCGTACCAATTGCAGGCAGCCATCAACGCGGTTCACAGCGATGCCGCACAGCCCGCGGACACCGATTGGGG
This sequence comes from Arthrobacter sp. SRS-W-1-2016, assembly GCF_002009585.1. Taxonomy (NCBI): domain Bacteria; kingdom Bacillati; phylum Actinomycetota; class Actinomycetes; order Micrococcales; family Micrococcaceae; genus Arthrobacter; species Arthrobacter sp. SRS-W-1-2016. The sequence goes on from NZ_MTPV01000043.1 coordinate 20,871, forward strand.
CCAGATCCTGGCGCTGTACGGGCAACTCCTTGCGATGGAACCGACGCCGGTGGTTGCTTTGAACAGGGCCGTTGCCCTCGCAGAGGTGGAAGGCCCCGCCAAGGGGCTTGCCGCCGTCGACCTTCTGGAACTGGGCAATTACTACCTGTTCCATGCCGTGCGCGCGGATCTGCTCCGGCGCTTGGGTCGCGACGACGAAGCTGTCGCCGCCTACCGCGCCGCGCAGGAGCGCACCGATAACGACGCCGAGCGGGACTTCCTCGAGGGGCGGCTCCGGGCGCTCACCACCACTGGCTCCGGCCATGCAGCACCGACTTCAGACGATCCGCGCGGTCTGTGACCAGGCCGTCCACGCCCATGTCCAACAGCCTGGCCATTTCGGCGGAATCGTTGACCGTCCAGACGTGGACCTGGAGCCCCAGCCGGTGCGCGCGCCGCAGGAAACCGGGCGTCACTACCGTCAGCGGTCCGTAGCGGACCGGCACCTGGAGGGCATCGACGTCGTGCAGGATCTTCCGGAGCCAGCGCCCGGGAAGAAGCGGTCCCAAAAGCGTGAAGGCTGCATTGCAGACGATGCCCGCCGAAGACGCCGTGCGGCGCCCGAGCAAGCGGAGGACCGCGCGACGACGCCGGTCGGAGAAGCTCGCGATCAGCACGCGGTCGTGGGCGTCGAGTTGTTCAATGACTCCGGCGAGGGCCTTGACGGTATGCCAGTCCTTGACGTCGACGTTCAGCCGCGCCTCGGGGAATTCCGTCAGGACCTCCGCCAAGAGGGGAATTGCTTCGCGGCCGCCGATGCGGGCTTTCGCGATGTCGGCAGCCCTGAGGCTGGAGATGGGGCCGTGGGCATCTGTGACGCGGTCGAGGGTGTCGTCGTGGAAAAGGAGCACCACGCCGTCGGCAGTGGTGCGGGCATCGGTTTCGAGATGTGTGAAGCCGAGCTCAAGCGCGGCCTTGAATGCCGCGGCGGAGTTCTCAAGTCCGTCGGGGGAAAATCCGCGGTGCGCGAAGGCAAGCGGAGCGGATTGTCCGTCCGGCCGACTGAAGAAAGGCAGGTTCAGGCTCACACGGGTAGCGTAACCCGGCCGTGCCGCCCGCGACGCCGTCAGGATTCCTGCGGGACGATCTCCACGCCGTCTCCGCAGTGAACCAGCGTGCGGCCGCGGCCGCCGTCGAGGTTTACCCAGACCACGCTGTGGTCGCTCGACACGGCATCCACCTGGCCGGGGTTCTCAAACCCCGGTGCGAGCTTGACGCTCACGCGATCCCCGCGGCGCAACTGCTTCCAATGTTCGGCCGGCACTGCACGGCGAACCGGGGCTTCGGGCCACCCCGTCGTCTTTCTCTTGGCCATCATGTCCCCTGTGATCGGCATCGAATACGGCACGAGCCTACGGGGAGTAGTTGAACGGCAGTTGGACTGAATCTGTGTAAATGGGTGAGCACTCCCAACTGACTGGCATTTGTTGTCGTTTAGAGGCCTGAAAACGACATTAAGTGCGAGTTAGTTGGGAGCGCCCGGCCGGAAAGTGGACCCTAGATGATGGCGGCGCGGAGTTGCTTCGCGGCCAGCGCGGGGTCGTCCGCACCGTAGATGGAACCGCCGACGACGGCGACATCCGCTCCGGCGCGCTGTACGGCTCCGATCGTGGACAGGTTCACACCGCCGGCCACGGAGAACGGCACGCGAGCTTCCTCGCCCGCGCTCAGCAGGACATCCAGGTTGTAGCCCGGCTTTGCCTGCTCGTCGAGGCCGGCGTGGAACTCGATGAACTTGGCACCGAGTGCCCGGGCTTCCTTGGCGCGGGATACTTTGTCCGCAACGCCGATCAGGTCCACCACGATGCCCTTGTTGTGGGCTTTTGCCGCCTTGACCGCACCGGCGATGGTGGAGTCATCGGCACCCCCAAGTACGGAAACCAGGTCTGCGCCGGCCTTGAAGGCGATGTCGGCTTCGAGTTCACCGGCATCCATGGTCTTGAGGTCGGCGAACACGATCTTGTCCGGGTGGGCTTCCTTGATGGCGGTCACGGCCGAAAGACCTTCGCTTTTCACGAGCGGAGTGCCGAGTTCGATGATGTCCACGTATTCGGCGACCTTGCCCGCGATTTCGAGGGCGGCTTCGGTGGTGAGGACGTCGATGGCGACTTGAAGCTTCATGGAGAGAATCACTTTCGTTGTTGGTTGGGTGGTGTTGGTGCGGTGGAAATCAGGGGCTATTCGAGGTTCGCGTGGCGGAGCCAGAGTTCCTCGGCCGGGGTCGCGTCGTTGTCCCACAGCGACTGGAAGACTGCTTCGGCAGCGAGGAAGAGCACCTGCTCGAACAGGCTGCCGGAGTACTGGCGCGACAGCGTGGAACCGTGGTCCGTCTTCTGCGCCGCTGGAATGATGACGACGACGTCGGCCAGTTCCGCGAGCGGTGACCTCGCGTTCGTCGTGTAGACGGCGATCCTGGCGCCGGCTTTGGAGGCCGTTTCGGCGGCGCGCACGACGCCGGAGGTCGTCCCTGAACCCGAGGCAAGGAGCAGGAGATCGTCCGAGCGGATGGCCGGTGTGGTGGTATCTCCCGCGATGTGCACGTCGAATCCGAGGTGCATCAGCCGCATCGCAGCCATCCGCAGGACAAGTCCGCTGCGGCCAGCTCCGGCAACAAAGATCCGGCCGGTTGCCGAGTTCCCCGCGGTCTGGACTTCCGTGGCCAGGCAGGAGAGCTGCCCAAGGTCCACTTCGGCGGCTGTTTCCGCGATCTCGCTTCCCACAAAGGCCAGGCCCAGGCCGACATCCAGGCTCAGGTCGACGTCCCGTGCGCCGCGAGCCAGGCCGCGAACTTGGCCCAACGCGGCCTGGACGGCGTCTGCGGTGGTGGTCATGCGTTACCTCCTGCTCAGGTGAATGCTGCGTTTCAATCAATCGTTCAGGATTAAACGGATAGGGGTAACGATGAGCACGGGCAGTCATAGCTACTCGTTTGGGTAGTAGGCGCGAGAGCTGAGGCGCTAGGGTGGCGGGATGACTCCAAGTACGTGGACGCTCCTGGAAGCGGTTGCCGCACTCGCGAACTCCCCGTTGATGAACATCGCCGAGTGGCTTCGTGAAGCGTCGTTGCCGTACGTAGGCAGCAGCGCGCTAGTGATCTTCACCGAGGATTGCACCGGCCGGCCCCAGAAGAAGGCCGGGGCGGAAGGCATCATCAGCCGCGTTTCCATCCCGGAGTTGGATCAATTGCGGGCCCGGGTCGCGGAGGGCGACGCCTGGCAAGGTGAAGCGACCATCGCCGGCAAGCAACGGCCGGTTCTTGCCCTGACGTCCGGGAGCAATGCGCTCCTGACCATCACCGAGCCTGCCATCCCCGAGGGATCTTTGGAGCGGGAGTCGGCGCTGCGGATGCTTGAGTACTTGTGGCAGCTCACGGCGCGGCGCATCCAGGAGAAGGTGGCGGACGCGCCGCCGTCGTACCTTTTGGAATCCCGCGCGGCGTCAGCCGAGCGGCTCCGCGTCACGGCCGAACTCGTGGACAGGCACTCCACCACCCTGGAGACACTTTTGGCGGCGCTGCGATCAAGCTCCCTCGACGATGCCACTGCCAGAAAAACCGTCACCGACCTGGCAGCTACCTCACTGGTCAACCTTCGGACACTCAGCGACCGGACAACAGACCTCGTGGAAGAGCCGGTGGCCAAGGCCTTCGAACGGCTGCGGGAGGACTTGCGACCGCTCATGCACTTCAGCGGGCTCGACATCCAGTTCATCGAACCACCAATCAACGGCCGCGCCTTGCCCGGCGAAGTGGCCCACGCGGCCCGGGCGATCGTGCGGGGTCTGGTGCTGGCCATCGTGGAGCAGCCCGCGGTCAGGCGTGTGCGGGTGCAGTGGGACTGCGATGGTGTAAACCTCCTGGTTAATGTGCGCGACGACGGCCTAGGCGAACTGACGGCGGATTCGCCCAACATTGCCCGGCTCAACAACCGGGTGGCAGCTCTGGACGGCCAGATGAACATCGAGGTCATGGCCGGCTGGGGAGCGGACGTGCAGGTGGTCCTGCCACTGGACCCGCCATCAGCCCCAGCGGGCGATATCGGTGGATGGGGCCTGGCTGAGCGCGAAATGGAAGTTCTTCAACTGTTGGCGGCCGGACAACGCAACCGGGCCATCTCCGCCAAACTGCACATCAGCGAAAACACAGTTAAATTCCATGTCAGGAATATCTTCAGGAAACTCGGCGTAGGTTCACGAACAGAAGCCATTGCCTTGGCGCACAGCCACGGGCTGCGGGCGCCGAACTAGTGGTCGGGACCGGCGCGGCGGCCGGCGCGGCGGCCGGGGAACCCAGAGCTGACTAGACCCGCAGGGAAGCGAGCTTTGCCTCGAGGATCTGGGCCACGCCGTCGTCGTCAAAATGCGGTGCTTGCTGGCCTGCGGCACTGATCGCCTCAGGGTGGCCGCTGGCCATCGCGTAACCGTCGCCAGCCCAGCGCAGCATCTCTACGTCGTTGGGCATGTCACCGAATGCCACTACCTCAGTGGCCTCGATGCCCCGGGAGGCAGCATATTCAGCGAGCGTGACGGCCTTGTTGATGCCGGGGGCAGACATTTCCAGGAGGGCGGTCCGCGGCGCAGAGTGGGTGGTTTCCACGAGATGCGCCACGGCGGGCTGGACCTTTGCGAGAAAGTCGTCCGGAGTGCCGCGGCGCGTGACGGCAAGGAACTTCACGACGGCCTCTTGCGCGGTGAGCGTTTTGTCCAGCCAAGCGGGAGTGAACTCCGCCAGGAGCTCGCTGGTCTCATTCTCGATGAACCCTGGCTCGAGATGGAATCCTGTAAGCGTTTCCGCCGCGAACAAGGCGTCGGGCCGGAGCTGCTTGATGATCCGGCGGGCCTCGAGCACGGATTCGATGCTCAAGGCATTGGCCGAAATCAGCTTGTCTGCTTCAAGGTCCCACACCACGGCCCCGTTGGAGCAAATAACAATGCCGCTGTGGCCGATCTGCTCGCGGAGGGGGTAGAGCCAGCGCGGCGGCCGCCCGGTCACGAACACCACCTCGATGCCCGCCTCGCGGCAGGCATGGAATGCGCGGATGGTGCGGCTGCTGATCTTGCCGTCATGGCCGAGTATGGTGCCGTCAATGTCACTTGCTACGAGCCGCATTATGTCAGTCTACGTGGGGGCAGCCGCCGTCGACTCTGCCCCAAGCTAGCGCCGCTCGAAGTGGCCCGTGATGACGGCCCGGCCCAGGGTGTGTGCGGCCAGCGTGCGGACGAGCGCGTCCGTGGAGGCACCGGCGTCGAGAGCCAGTTCTTCGACGTCGACCGCGTGCACGGCCACGATGTACCGGTGCGGCCCATGCCCGGGCGGTGGCGCGGCACCCAGGTAACCATGGAACCCGGCGTCGTTCTTCAGCTGTAGCGCACCGCCCGGCAAGTGCGAACCGCCCTCAACGCCGGCGCCCGCAGGCAAGCAGTCGGTACTGACTGGGATGTTGATTACGGCCCAGTGCCAGTAACCGCCGGCCCTCGGGGCATCCGGATCGAAGACGGTGACGACGAAACCCTTGGTGCCCTCGGGGGCTCCGCTCCAGCTCAACTGCGGGGATTCGTCCTTGCCGCCCGCCACACTGAATCGCTTGCTGGTCTGGGCGCTGCCGAGTGCCTCACCGTCCCTCAGCGAGCCGCTGGTGAGGTTGAAGGATGGGACGCGGGGAAGGTCGGCGTAACTCATGGCTGCCTTTCGATGCTTGGTTCGGCCTCCGGGACGCCCGAGGCGTTGAGCTCGGCCCTGGTCGGCGGATTCGCGCCCGGCCGGGAGACTGTGATTGCCGCGGCGCGCGCTGCATGGTTGAGGATCCCGTCGAGCACTTCGGCTGGCATGGCGTGCAGCTCTTCCCGGTTTTGGGCCCCGGCCAGCCCGCGGTCAACGATGCCCGAGAGGAGCGCGGCCATGAAGGAATCGCCCGCACCCACGGTATCCGCCACCTCCACCTTCGGGGCGTCCACCTGGGCCTCGCCCGCCGCCGTAACGCCCCAGGGTCCAGCCGCGCCTCGCGTGACCACCACGACGGCGGGTCCGCCGCTGCCGCCCAGGCTCAACCAGCGCCGGGCCGATTCCAAGACGTCGACGCCGGGATAGAGCCACTCAAGGTCCTCGTCGGATGCCTTGACCACGTCGGCAAGCGCCACGAAACGCTCCACCTGGGCCCGCGCATAGTCGCGATCCTTGATGATGCTGGGCCTGCAGTTGGGATCGAAGCTGATGGTCGCGTTCGGATGGGCATGCTCGACGGCGGCAAGGACTTCCGCTGCTCCCGGCTCCAACATCGTGGCAATCGAGCCCGTGTGCAGGAGCGATGTCCCCTGGAGCATGAAAGGCAAGCGCGCGGCGAGGCCGGGAAGCTCCCAGGCGAGGTCGAACGTGTAGCTGGCAGCGCCGTCGTCGTCGATCAATGCGGTGGCTACGCTCGTGGGACTCTCGTCCGGCGGCAGCGGAACCATGACGGAACTGGAGCGCAGATGGGCCGCGATCGATTCGCCGTAGGCGTCCTTGCCGAAGCGGCCGATGAACTGGACTGCATGGTCCAGCCTGGCCAGGCCCACGGCAACGTTGAGCGGACTTCCGCCCACGTGGGCGTCGATTCCCGAGGAACGCTGGACGACATCAACCAGCGCTTCACCTATGACTGTCAGCATGGGACAACTCTGCCACGTTGATGTGGTGTGCGTCTCTCGATGACAGCCGGTGACTTTCCCGGCAAGACCATCACACCAGCAGCCGCTGCACTAACTCCCGGCACTTCTTGTACGCAACCGCCCTGGGGTCGATCAGGTCGAAATGGTCGCCAGGCACCTTGAGGAACTGCGCCGCGCCCCCGGAAGCAGTGGCCGCGGCAACATAAGCCTCGGACTGGCTGCACGGGACGTCCTCGTCCGCGGCGGCGTGGACGGCAAAGACCGGGACGGCGATGGGGAGCGAACTCATGGGGTCAGCGTAGATATGCCGTTTGGGGAATCTGACCGAGTCCCCACCCATCAGGTTGTCGACGGCGCCGTTGCTGAGGTTGAGCCGCTCGGCATCCGCCAGGTTCAGCAGGCCGGACTGGCTCACGACGCCGGTAAGCTGCACTGCCGCGCCATTGTCATGCCGATGGAGCTGCCGGTCGGCGTCTGCCGCGCCGATCTTGGAAAGCTTGTCGCGCCCGGCGGCCCAGACCGCCAGATGGCCGCCCGCGGAGTGTCCCAGCGCCACTACTTTGCTCAGGTTGAGCTCATGCTTGCCGGCGATCTCGCCCAGGTGGTCAATTCCGTCGAGGACATCTTCGAACGTATGCGGCCAGCCGCCGCCGTTTCCTGCCCTCCGGTATTCAAGGTTCCAGGCCGCAATTCCGTGCGCAGCGAGGTCCCGCGCAATCGGCTCGCCGAGTTCCGCGCCGTACTGGGAGCGCCAGTAGCCTCCGTGGATCACCACCACCACGCCGTCGGGTCTGCTGCGGTGTGATTGGAGCGAATTGTCTGGTACGAACAGCTCGCCCCATTGGCTGGAGTGCTGGCCGTAGTAGTACTTGTGCCGCTTCATCGTGTCCTCCTTTGTGCCGAGCCTATCGCGGAGGAGCGACGCGGAGCGGGAGCAATGGCCTGAGGATCAACGCAGAGCCCCTGTTCCCCCATTCCCAGTACGATGTTGCCTGCTTCCAGGTGTCGCAGCGATAAGCCCAGAGGGTCCGGCTCCCCTGCACTGTCAGCCCTCCGCCGTAAGCTGGAGGCATGGCTAGCAATTGGGACAGCTTGGATCCTCAGCTGCGCGAATCAGTACAAGCGAATGTGGAACTCTACGAACGCGTTCGGCCTGCCCTGAAACTCGTCACCCGGGACGTCCTCTTGACCTTGCGGGACATGCTCAAGAACAGCGAGTCCGTTCCCCTCTTCGTCACCGGACGCACCAAGACGGTGGAATCTTTCCGGGAGAAGATTTCCCGTACCGAGGTGCCCCTGGATGGCGGCCCGCGGGTGCTGAAGTTCCCGGACCCGTTCCGGACCCTGAACGACATGGTGGGGCTGCGCGTCATCACCAAGCTTCCGGCCGAGAACGCCGCCGTTGCCAACTTGATCAAGCGCCAGCGCCAGCTTTTCGATTGCCGCGGCGACCTTGAGAAGGACATCGGTTCGATCGAGTCCGGTACCTACGGCTACTCGAGCCGGCACCTTATCCTCCGCACCATCCAGAACGAGTCCGTGAAGGCCTACCAGCAGGTCTTCAATCCGGACATCCCGCCAAATGGCAGCTACTTCTTCGAATGCCAGATCCGTACCGTTTTCGCGCACGCCTGGAGCGAAATCGAACACGACATCCGCTTCAAGGCCGAGGATCCGCGCGCTTGGACGCCGCATTTCGACCGGCAGTTCACCGCCACCGCCGCAATGCTGGAAACAGTGGAGAGCGCCTTCGCCGACCTCCACGAACGCTACGAGGAAGTCCGCGGCTACTGGGATCTCGATGGCGAAGGTTCCATGCCGCTCACGCCCAACCGGGTGCGGGACGTCTGGCGAACGCTGCTTCCGCACGTTGACCGTAAAGTTGATGACGACTGGGGTTGGGCTGCGGAGCTCCTTGCGGCCCACGGACTGAACAAGACCGTGGAACTCGCCGGACTCCTCAGGGCCAACCGGATCACCGAGGTCCGCAAAGCCCTGGACCACCGTTACTCCCCCGGACCGGACCGCCTCCTGGATGACCTCCTGCTGTGGCAGTACGGCACTGAACACATCGACCTCACCGCTGAGGCGCCCGACGTCGTCCCCCACCCCCGGCGGGACAGCCTCCAGCGGCGTCTCAAGCAGATTGAGCGGTACCGCCTGACCAACAGCTAAGGACCCATGACACCCGAGCAGCTCCAGTCCCTCCGTTTCACGCTGCGCTCGCCCCGCAGGCTCAAAACGGAAGCGTTGGCTGGTTTGGTGGTGGCGCTTGCCCTCATTCCTGAGGCCATCGCCTTCTCTGTGATTGCCGGCGTGGATCCGCGCATCGGCCTCTTCGCGTCCTTCACGATGGGGGTCACCACAGCGATCGTGGGTGGCCGGCCCGCCATGATATCCGCAGCCACCGGTGCCGTCGCGCTCGTGATTGCCCCCGTCATGAAGGATCACGGGCTCAACTACTTGATCGCCACGGTCATCCTCGCCGGGGTCTTCCAAATAGTCCTGGCGGTCCTGGGCGTCACGCGGCTCATGCGCTTCATTCCGCGTTCGGTGATGATCGGATTCGTGAATGCCTTGGCGATTCTGGTGTTCATGGCCCAGTTGCCTGAGCTCATCGGCGTCCCCTGGATGGTCTACCCGATTGTGGCCGTGGGGCTGCTGATCGTCTTCGCGTTGCCCAGAATCACGACGGCGGTGCCCGCACCGTTGGTGGCGGTCGTCTCTCTCACGATCGTGACGGCGCTGGCCGGAATCCGCGTTCCCACTGTGCATGACAAGGGCGAACTCCCCAACAGCCTTCCCGGTTTTTTCCTTCCCAATGTGCCTTTGACCTGGGAGACCTTCCAGACCATTGCCCCGTTCGCTTTGTCCATGGCGCTAGTGGGCCTGCTGGAATCCCTCATGACGGCCAAGCTCGTGGATGACATCACGGATACCCGCTCCAACAAGACCCGGGTCTCCTGGGGCCAGGGCATTGCAAATATCGTCACCGGTTTCCTGGGTGGCTTGGGCGGCTGCGCCGTGATTGGCCAGACCATGATCAACGTGAAGGGTTCGGGTGCCCGCAGCCGGCTGTCAACCTTCCTGGCGGGAGCGTTCCTGTTGGGGCTCGTGGTGACGCTCGGGGACGTGGTGGGCACCATACCTATGGCCGCTTTGGTGGCTGTGATGATCTTCGTTTCCCTCATCACCTTTGACTGGCATTCGATCCGGCCCGCAACCCTAAAGCGGCTCCCGAAGTCCGAGACCGGCGTCATGCTCGTGACGGTGGCCGTTGTGGTGGCGACGCACAATCTGGCCATCGGGGTAGGAGCCGGCGTCCTCACGGCCATGGTGCTGTTCGCCCGCCGAGTGGCCCATTTCGCCACCGTGGAGCGGAGTGAATTCGAGCTCAACGGCCGGACCGTGGCGAGCTACACGGTGGATGGCGAGTTGTTCTTCGCCTCCTCAAACGACCTCTACACGCAGTTCGACTATGCGAAGGATTCCTCGGAGGGAATCGACCACGTGGTCATCGACCTGCATGCCTCGCACATCTGGGATGCTTCCACCGTTGCCGTGTTGGATTCCGTTACCGAGAAATACCGCAGGCACGGCCGCGAGGTGGAGCTCATCGGCCTCAACGCGGCGAGCGTCCGAATGCGCGAACGGCTGGCGGGCAAGCTCAACGCAGGCTAACCGCCCCGGTCCACCCCAACGAACACCCCCCAACTGACTCGCAGTTGTTGTCGTTATGAGCCACCAAAACGACAACTAATGCGAGCTAGTTGGGCCCACGCCGCCCGGGTTCCCTGGCCCTGGGACTTGCGAGGCGAGGGTGGCGGTGGGGACTAGTTGGGCGCTACGGAGTCTTGAACTCCCACGGCGCGGCCTTGGTGGTTCCCGCGCCGATGGTGCGGCCGGCGAGCCGATCCAGAAGCAGGGTGACGGCTCCCTCGAGGGCTTCCGGTTCCGGAGTACCGCCTGCCGAACCGGGTGCCAGGACATCAAATCCGGCAGGCTGCATCGTGTCCGAAATGACCACCTGGGCTACTCCGCGCCTGGCCAGCTCCCCCACGGTGAGGTCAAGAAGGGTGCCGGGCGGCAGGGCCCCGATGATGGCGCCGTCGGCACCCCCGGAGAGCATGAACCGCCGCCACCCTTCGCCGATGAGGATCACGGGCTGGTAGCCGTGCTGGGGCAATATGCGTGCAGCGGCCGTCGCGAGTGCCCGGTCCCACGGCCATTCCAGGTCGCCGATGGCAATCGCGACGAGGTCGGTCTTGCCGCGGCGCATTCCGCGGGCCGCCTGATTGGGTACGTAACCCAATTCCTTGGCCGCGGCCTGGACCCGCTCTTGTGTCGCTTCGCTGATGCGGGTGGTGCCACCGAGGCGCCCGGACAAGACATAGGACACGGTGGTGAGGGAAACCCCGGCACTCCTGGCGACGTCCCGGATGGTCGGCTTCGCTCCAAGTCCCATGGCCTAGCGCTTTCCCTTCTTGCGGGAGCCCTTGCCACGGCCCTTGTCCGGGTTCGGGGCATAACGCTGGGCAACCGCCGGTTTTTTGGCGCCCGTGCCTCGCCGGTCCGGCTTGGGTGCCTTCTTGGGCTTCTCCTGTTGAGCCGAAGGCTGCCGCGAACTTTGCGCAGTGCGGCCCCGGACAATGCCAATGAATTCCTCGATGACCTCGCTCGTGGAATCGCTCGGCCAGGCGAGGGCGATCTGCGTCCCTTCGGCCCCTGTCAGGCGGCGCGCCACCGTGTCCTTGACATTGAAATGCCGGGCCACGGACATCGGCAGGATCACGAGGCCGGCACCGGACGCCACCACCTGCATGGCCATCTCCGGCCCGCCCATTCCGGCGACATCCAGGAAGTTCTCCTCCGCGAGGTCCTCCAGCGCGACCTCTTCGAACACCGAGATTTCATGGCCCTTCGGGGCCACCACCACAGGCTGCTCTTCGTAGAGCGGAATCACGTGCAGTCCATCGCGATCCACCGGCAGGCGGACAAAGCTGAGATCCGCGGAGCCGTCGCGCAGGACGTCCAGCTGCGCGCCGTCGTCGGACATGAACGAGTGAAGCGGAACATCTGGCATGCGCTCTTCCCAGCGCCGGATCCATTTCCCGGGCGTCACGCCGGCGACATAGGCGAAAGTGAGCCCCAGGGACCCGCTGGTTTCAGCGTCGGAAGCGTCGGGGATACCGACGGCGGGCAGGGATTCTTGATCGGATGGCACCAGTTCACAGTACCGCGCGGGCCGTAGCCAACCCAGCGCCGGTCCCAGCTACGCCGCGTACACCTGGACCGCTGTCGCCTTGACCACAAAGTGGACGCGCGAGCCCGGTTCCAATCCCAGCTCGGCGGACGCTGAGGGCGTGATGTCCGCTGCCAGATCGCCGGCCCGGACCCTGATGTGGTCCCCATGCGGTTCAAGATCCGTGATCGCAACCGGGAACGAGTTGCGCGGGCTGCCGTGGGCAGCATCCAGGAAGATGGAAACGGCCGACGGCGGGAACGCGGCGACGCCTGGCTGGCCGGGTTCCGCTTCGTCATCGAGGTCTCCCGCGACATGCAGGCTGGGAAGCTCGACGGTGGCGACCGTCCTGAGTCCGTCCTCCGTGACGGTGCCCGCCATGAGGTTCACTCCGGCCAGGCCCGCGGCGAATTGGCTTCGTGGACGTCGGAATACCTCACGGGTGGCCCCTTCCTCCACAATCCTGCCTTTTTCCATGACGATCACGCGGTCCGCGAGCATGAGGGCATCCAGGACGTCGTGGGTGATGATCAGGGCACGACGCCCGGACAGGACGCGTTTGAGGAGCCGGCGCAAGTGCGGAGCGGCGTGGATGTCCAACGCGGACATCGGCTCGTCCAGGAGCAGCAACTCGGGACTGGCAGCCAGCGCGCGGGCCACCGCAACACGTTGGGCTTGGCCCCCGGACAACTGCCCGGGCTTGCGCCCGGCGAGCTCCATGGCGTCCACTTCGGCTAGCCAGTGCCGCGCAGTTTCGCGCGATTCCGTCCGCGAAACGCCTGAGCTGCGCGGGCCGAATGCCACGTTGTCCAGGACGCTCAGGTGCGGGAAAAGCAACGGCTCCTGGGCCAACAGCGCCGTGCCGCGAAGGTGCGGAGGGGTCCATACCCGGCCGCCGCCGTCGAGGTTGAAGAGAACCTGGTCCCCGAGGCGGGCAGAGCCCGCGTCCGGCCGCAAGAGTCCCGCCGCGACGGAGAGAAGCGTCGACTTTCCGGCCCCGTTCGGTCCGAGGATCGCGACGGTTTCCGCTTGCCCGAGGGTCAGTGACACGTCCAGGTTGCGGGCCCGGACGGTGGCGTCGATCTGGAAACTCACGCGGCTGCCTCCGCGGGAAGGTCCGCGCGGTGCGGACGCCGGTAAGACAGTCCGACGACGATCACGGCCACCGCGACGAGAACCAGCGAAAGGGCGACGGCGGCGTCCGCGTCGGTCTCTCGCTGCAGGTAGATTTCCAGCGGCAGCGTCCTCGTGACACCTTGCAGGCTCCCCGCAAATGTCAGCGTGGCGCCGAACTCGCCCAGGCTGCGGGCAAAGGACAACACCGCCCCCGAGGCAAGGCCGGGGAGGACCATCGGTATGGTCACGCGCCTCAAGATGGTGGTGGGGCGGGCGCCGAGCGTCGCGGCAACGGCTTCGTAGCGGTTGCCGGCCGTCCGCAAGGCGCCTTCGAGGCTGACCACCAGGAATGGCAAGGCGACAAACGTCTGGGCCAGGACCACCGCCGTCGTCGAGAACGCGATCTGGATGCCCGCGAGTTCAAGGCTCTTGCCCAGAAGACCCTGCCGACCGAACGTATAGAGCAGCGCGATCCCGCCCACCACGGGTGGCAACACCAAGGGCAGGAGGACGAAGGCACGGAGGAGCCGCTGCCCGCGGAAGGGCCGGCGGGCTAGGACAAGCGCCAACGGGATACCGAAGACGATGCAGAGCGCTGTGCTCGCGGCAGAGGTGCGGAGGCTGAGACCCAACGCCGTGAGCGAGGAATCGGAGGTCACCAGCGGGATGAACTGTGTCCAGTTGACCTTTGCGACCATGGCAGCCAGCGGCAACAGGACGAACAAGCCGCCCACTACCGCCAGGCCATAGACCCACCGTGGAATCCCGCTGAAATTCATCGACGCCTACGGTACGCCGAGGCTTGGGTCACCGGGACCATCCGGGCGGCCCCGGCGACTCTTGTGTGCGGCATGGATTCATCCTAGAACAGCGGCTGTGCCACTTCCCTGCGGGGGCGGATACCCTTGAACCATGACCTCTGCAAACTCCCAGTCCATGAAGCCGGCCACCGTTGCCAAGAAACTTGGCATCTACCTGCCTGCAACACCCCAGGAGTTCCAGGATTCGGAAATCACCCGCGCCGATTTCGCCGAGCTCCAGGCCAATGCCCCGGAGTGGCTCGCCGAGCTCCGCCGGACGGGTCCGCACCCGCGTCCCGTCGTGGCACAGAAGCTGAACATCTCCATCAGCGGCCTTGCCCGCGGCGGAATCACCGAGGCCCTCACGACGGCGGAAATCACCGAACTGCTGGCAGCTCCCCCGCAGTGGCTCGTCGTCGAGCGCGCCACGCACGCAGCCGTGCGCTCCGAGGCAAAACGCATCAAGGAAGAAGCTGCCAAAAAGGAAGCCACGAAGGAAGCCAAGTCCAACGCCACTGCCAAGCGGGACGCACCGAAGGCATCCAAGCGGGACCACGCTTAAGCTCCAAAAGACGTTCACAGGAAGTCAGGACAACCCGGGCCGGGTTGTCCTGACTTCCTGCTTTTAAGCCAGGAATCGGGGCCCTCGCCTCCGAGCCATCCTCGGCGCATACTGAATTTGAGAGCGGTGCGCGTTCGCGTGGAGGTGGTCCGATTGCCCGCCACAACTGGAATCCAGCTGACGGCCTGGGAGATCGGGCTATTGGGGCTTTTGCTCCTGTGCGCGGTGGTCTTCACCGTCAACACCGTCCGGAAAGCGGCCGTCCACGGAGCCCCCGACGGCGGCCATCCCGCCTTGCAGGGGCACCTCGGCCACCGCGATCGGGAGTTCGTCAAAGAGCCGGACGCCACCTTCTGGAACATCTTCGCCGGCCTCGTGGTGATTGTCCCGGCGGTCGTCATTCCCGCGTTGGCCTCGCCCGCCGTCGGGCTCTTGATGCTCTTCCTCGCCGTAGCTGCCGCTATTGCAGCCTTTGCGGTCGGCCGGAAACTGGAGCGGAACCGTCAGGACCGCATCGGTTTCACCGAAGCGGCAGCCCGTCACGACGCCCTCTTGGCCCGCTGGCAAAGGTATGAACTCGATCCCGCCAAGGGCATCGACTTCCCCGGCATGAGCGATGTCAGCGTTCCGCAGACCGCCGCTTTAGTCCGTGCGCTGCAGGAAGCCCAACGCTGCCGCCTCACCGCAGGGACGGACTATGCCCGCGCGGTCGAGAAGTTGGATGTGGCGATGGTCGAAGCCGAAGCAGCTGCGGGCGTTTCTGCGTCGTAGGCGGCTCGCCCGGGCTTCCAAAAGTGAGGTCTCGGCCCTTTCAACCAGTGAAAGCGCCGAGACCTCACGTGTCGATCGGTAACTCGTCCTAGGCCACCGGTACCGCTACGACGCGGCTGTTTGCGGTGACGATCCTGGCAGCTGTTGCCTGGCCCATCCGGACCGCGCCGTCCACGTGCTGGTAACCTTCGGCAGCCAGATCGGAGGAAGACCAGTAGATCGGTCCTACGTTGGCGTGCTGGTCCTTGCCGTAACGGTGCAGGCCGCCCAGGTCGTAGCTGGACGCGTAGGCGCCACGGGTCCATTCTTCGGAACCCCAGTCGGATTCGTAGTAGACCTCGGCGTCCAGGGCTTTGTCGCCGAGGAAGCTCGCGATGGACTCAAGGACCTTCTTCTTGCGGTCCCCGGCGCTGAGCTCGAAGACTGCGTCTGCCTTTTCGTCCGAGATGAAGCCCACCAGGGTCCCGCGGGCGTCTCCGTGGTTGGTGTTGTCGTAGACCTCCTGGACCAGGGCGTCGGCGCCGAAGCCCGTCCCGGAGAGGCCGTCTTCGCGCCAGAACGGCGTGCGGTAGACGGCGTGCACCTTGATGACCAAGCCCAAGGACTGGTGCTGGTGCATCTGGTGCTGGCGGCGCGGCAGCGGCGGGTTGAAGGACACGCGGGAGTACAGGTTCGGCGGGACAGCCATGATCACGAATCGCGCATTGACGGTTGCACGCTCGGATTCAACGGTGACCCGATGGCCTTCGCCGGCCGCCTCCCAGTTGATGGTGCGGACCGGGCTGTTAAGCACGACATCGTCGCCCAGTTCCGCGGCGATCAACAGGGAGACCTGCTGCATCCCGCCGATAACCCGCTTGTCCAGGATGAAGTCTTCGTCCGTCAGGTTGGAGAACGAGCCCGCCGAGGCTGCCATCAGCACCGCTTGCAGGGCCGAGAAAGCATGGGCCGGCTTCGTCAGCATGCCGCCGGCGATGAAGAGGCCGATATTGTTGCAGGCCTCCTCGTCCGTGGACTTCTGGCGCAGCCAGTGGTGGAAGGAAATAGTGTCCAATTCGCGGGACTTCGGGTGGGCCCATGGCTCCTCCGGGCCGATCTCCGCGGCGAGGGCGTCCAGGATGGCGGTGAGCTTGTCCATTTCGGCCGCAGTGGTCTCGCTTACGGGGAAGGACGCACCGGTGTAGCGGGTGCGGGTGCCGTCCGGCGCGAGGTACACCGATTCGCCGTCGCGGTAGCGGGAGTACATTTTCAAGCCCAGCTCGTCCAGGAGCCCCATGAGGGCGGTCTGGTCCGGGGACACCCACTGTCCGCCGATTTCCAGCATGGCGCCGTCAATCGTGTCGGTCCACGTACGGCCACCGACGCGGTCGCGTGCTTCGAGCACGGCAACGCTGAGCCCGGCCTTCTTCAACTCGCGGGCGGCCGTCAACCCCGACGGACCGGCACCGACAATTACGACGTCGCGATCAAGATTCAACATGATGTCCTTTCTGTGGCCGTCCCCGTTGGCTGACCAGTAAATGAATGACGTTCATTTATCTCAACTGTAGCTGGATTGGCCCCGGCTGTGAAGACCCAAATGGAATAATGCTGATGACACTGCTTCCAGAAAGGTCAGCGATGCCTGAACCCACCCCCGCTCCCGGCGAGACCAAAGCGCGCCGCAGGGCAGGTCGGCCAATGGCGGCGGTCCTCGACCAGGACGGCATCACTGCCGCGGCCCTGGAACTGATCAGCAAGAAGGGGTACGACGGCCTCACGATGGCCGCACTCGCGCGCTCCCTGGGCGTTGCGCCGTCGGCCCTTTACAACCACGTCTCCTCCAAGGACGAGGTCCTTAAACTCGTTGAAGAGGACCTGATGTCCAAAGTCGACTTCGGGGGTTTCAGCACGCTGCCCTGGGAGGAGGCTGTCCGGCAATGGGCCTATTCCTACCGCGGCATCTTCGCGAGGCACACCCCGCTGATCTCGGTGATCGCGGTTCTTCCCGTGACGGACGCCCCGCAGACCCTCGCCATGTACGAAGCCGTGACCGAGGGCTTCCTCCGTGCCGGCTTCCCGGAGCAGCAGATCATCCCGAGCATCGTGGCCCTTGAGGCCTACATTTTCGGCGCCGCGTTCGACGCGAACGCGCCGGCGGACATTTTCGACTCCGGCCGCTTGGCCGACTCCACGCCGCACTTCACCTCGGCGGTCCGCAGCCTCGGACCCGAACGGAACAACTACCCGTCCGACCTCGCGTTCGCCATGGGCTTGGATGCGTTGATCACCGGCCTCGGCGCGCTGCGGGTGCAGCCCAACTGACTCGCAGTTGTTGTCGTTATGAGGGCTCATAACGACAACAACTGCGAGTCAGTTGGGAGTTACGGGGTTTGGTGAGTTAAACAAAGGAACCCCGGCCTGAGACCGGGGTTCCTTTGAATTGCGTGCGCGAGGGGGGATTTGAACCCCCACACCCTTTCGGATACTGGCACCTGAAGCCAGCGCGTCTGCCGTTCCGCCACTCGCGCGCAACTTCCTTCGCCCGGGCCGCACCAGGTTTCCCCGGCCTCACCCCTGCGAAAGCAGCGAGATCAAGCATAACGGACAACCTGTTGAAAACGCCAATCGCCCAAGGGTGGGGCAGTAAAACCCCGGGATCCCCCGCTTTGCCGGTCCCCCGCACGATGCTGAAATCACGCGAGAAGCGTCGCGAAATGATGCGGACCGCCGAACTTTTCCGGCCTTCCAGGCGTTGTGGAATAAGGCCATTCACAGTCTTGC
Source organism: Arthrobacter sp. SRS-W-1-2016 (assembly GCF_002009585.1). Taxonomy (NCBI): domain Bacteria; kingdom Bacillati; phylum Actinomycetota; class Actinomycetes; order Micrococcales; family Micrococcaceae; genus Arthrobacter; species Arthrobacter sp. SRS-W-1-2016. Next base: position 38,806 of record NZ_MTPV01000043.1, read on the forward strand.
CCAGTAGTATCGGGGTTGAAGACAGGCTCCTTGCGTGCGCTCCGGCCACTGCGGGGATTCGTCTTGGCTACTGATATCGCAGAGTCAACGAAACGGAAGGAGAAGGACCATGGGCTTGCTTGACAGGGTTGAACGTGGCATAGAAAAGGCCGTCCGCGGCGTCTTCTCCACCGGTTCGCGGGCGAGGGTGGAGCCGGTGGAGATAGCCAGCAAGCTTCGCCGTGAACTGGACAACAAGTCCATCACCATTTCGGCCGGCCGTACCTTGGCTCCCAACATCTTCGATGTCCTCTTGAGCGATGCGGACTTCACGCGCGCCCAGGACTGGGGAACCCCACTGGCCGAAGAATTGTGCGACGTCGTCATCCAGCACGTGCGCAGCCAGGGCTACATCCTGCAGGGTCCGGTACGGATCTCCTTCCGCCACGACGAAGCACAGCGCGAAGGCCATTTCGAAATCACATCCAGCACTGAGAAATCCAACGGGACTGCCGCGCCCGCTGCTCCCCGGCCAGTCGTCCCCGCCGCGCCAAACCGCGAACCCACACGGCTCCAGCCTGTCCTGGACATAGGCGGACAACGCTATTCCCTCAACGCGCCTTCGATCGTGCTGGGCAGGTCCTCCGAGGCCGACATCCTGGTGGACGATACCGGCGTCTCGCGCAAGCACTTGGAAATCCAGACGGCAGACGGGGTCATCCACGCCGTCGACCTCGGTTCCACCAATGGAAGCTACGTCAACGGCCACAAAGTGGACGGCAGTGTGGAATTGACTGACGGATCCACCATCACCATGGGACGGACCAAGATCATCTTCAGACTTCTCCCCCAGCCTTCTGGTGGGCGCCCGTGAGCGACATCAGCGAACTGACCATCACCGCACTCCGCTTCGGCTTCCTGCTATTGCTGTGGGTCCTGATCTTCAGCATCGTCTCGACCATGCGCCGCGATCTCGTGATCGGCCGCAAAGCCGCAATGGGGACTCCGACGGCGCGCGAGTTACGCAAGCATCCGGAACTCGCCCCCGCGCCGCCCCAGCCCGTGAAGCAGCAGGCGCACCAGCTCGTCGTCGTCGAGGGACCACTCAAGGGGACCACGCTTCCTCTGGCCGCGAGCCCCATTTTGCTGGGCCGCGCACAAGAGGCCACCTTGGTCCTCGAGGATGATTATGCTTCGGGCAGGCACGCGCGCTTGTTCCCGCAAGGCAGCCGCTGGTTCATCGAAGATCTCGGTTCCACCAACGGCACCTACCTCGCCGATCAGCAACTGACCCGCGCCCTGCCGGTGGAGCTTGGCGTCCCCGTGAGGATCGGCAAGACGGTCATCGAATTGAGGCCGTAGCCGATGGCTTCCCCGCAGGCCTCCGAGGGCAAGTCGCTGCCTCCGGAACTTCCGCTCATCATGCGCTACGCGGCGCGGTCCGACGTCGGGCGTGTCCGCTCGAAGAACGACGACTCCGCGTACGCCGGCCGGCACCTTGCCGTCGTCGCGGACGGCATGGGCGGGCATGCGGGCGGGGACGTCGCCTCAGCGTCCACCGTGCTGGACATGATCCACCTCGATCACGATTCCTACCCGGACGGCGCGGAAACAGTCCTGGCAGACGAAATCCAGACCGCCAATTCCCTCCTCTCCGAGCTTGTCCACGTTGACCCGAAGCTTGCAGGCATGGGCACCACGGTCACTGCCCTGCTGCTCGAAGGCAGGCGGCTGCACTTCGCGCACATCGGCGATTCCCGGGCCTACCGCTTGCGCAATGGCAAATTCGAACAAGTCAGCGTGGACCACACTTTCGTCCAGAGGTTGATTGACGAGGGCCGCCTGCGCCCGGAGGAAGCCGAAACCCACCCGCACAAGAACGTTCTCATGCGCGTTCTGGGGGACGTGGACGCCAGCCCCGAGCTGGACCTGGACGAGCTCGACGTCGAACCCGGCGAACGCTGGCTCCTCTGTTCCGACGGCCTGAACTACGTCCAAGGCGCCGTCGTGGAGCAAGTAGTCCGCGAAACCAAGGACCTTGCCGAATGCGCAGAGCTCCTCATTGAGCTCACCCTCGCCAACGGCGCTCCGGACAACGTCACCGTGGTGCTGTTGGAAATCGTGGAGGAGACAGGCGACAACCTCACCACGGCCGCCGTCGACGTCGTCCCGGGAGCCCCGGCGCCAGCGAACGCGGCCGAAGCGGCGAAGGCCGCACCGCGCAAGGACGGGCACGGCAGCGACGCCAGCGCACCGGCCAAAGAGTCCGGAGCAGACGGCCCCGCAGCGGGCCGGGTCCCGCCGCGGGAAACAACGTCCGACGCCGGACCTTCCGCCGCCGCGGCAAAGCCCACCGCCGCCGCGGAGCCCGAAGCGGGCGCGCCCGCAAATCCCGCCGGGACTACCGAACCTCCGACGGCGACAGACCCCCACCTTGGCGAGCACTTGTCGGCCGAGATCCTCCGCGAGGAGCTTTCGAGCCGCCCGCACGAACTCGTCGGTGCTGCCGCAACCGCCGCCGATACGGGTTCGATCCCCACCATCGCTGGACGCAGCGTTGCACGCCGGGCTGCCACGGTACTGACCCACAAGGCTGAACAGGACCGTCAGGATCCCCAGCCCATTGTCGCCCGGAAGCGGCGCTGGTTGACCCCGGCTATTGCAGCGGTCTTGGCCATTTTCGTGATCGCCGGGCTGTGGCTCGGTTATGCGTGGACCCAGACCCGCTACTACGTCGGTGAATTCAACCAGCACGTCGCGATTTTCAACGGCATTTCGCAGAGCCTTGGCCCGTTCCAGCTGTCGAAAGTAGAGGCCACGACGAATATCCGCATGGACTCTTTGCCTGAATACACACAACAGACACTTCGCCAGACCGTTCCGGCACGGGATCTCTCCGATGCCCAGCAGATTGTGAAAAGCCTGCAGGAGAACGGCACCACCGGGCTGCCGGCCAATTGCCCGACGGCTACCGCCAAACCGACGGCAAGCCCCACCCCTACGGCAAGTCCCACGCCAAGCCCGAGTCCTTCGAACCGGCCAACATCGTCACCGACGTCCACGCCGGTCCCTTCGTGCGCGGTGTCCCGATGATTCTGGCCATTACCGCACCGCAGCCACGCCGCAACGTCGAGCTCGTCCTGCTGGTCCTTGCCCTCGCAGTGGGAATCGGCGCCAGCGCCATGGTCGGGCTCAATAGTGCGACCGCGTTCGACGGCGATTTCTGGTTCCAGTCGAGTCTCTTGATCGTGGCAGCATTTGCGTTCCACATGGTCCTCAGGTTTCGCGCAAAATATGCCGATCCGATCATGCTCCCGATCGTCGTTGCCCTCAACGGCTTGGGACTGGCCCTCATCCATCGCATGGATCAGCCGGGCGAGGACACGGGTAACAACCAGTTGCGCTGGACCCTCCTGGCCATGGCGGTGTCAATCGTCGTGATCTGGTTCGTCAAGGACCACCGCCTCCTTCGCCGCTTCACCTTCATCGCGCTGGCGGCCAGCGCAGTCCTCCTTGTGCTGCCGCTCGTTCCGGGCATCTCAGCCGGCGAGGTGCTTGGCGCGAGCGTGTGGATCCGCCTCGGTCCCATAACCTTCCAACCAGGCGAAATCGCCAAGATCACCCTGGCTATCTTCTTCGCAGGTTACCTTTCGTCCAACCGCGACCTCATCCTGCTGGCCGGCCGCAAGATCGGCCCCATGCAATTGCCGCGCTTCAAGGATCTCGGCCCCATGATCACGGCCTGGCTCGTGAGCATCGGCATCCTCGTCTTCCAGCGGGACCTCGGCACGTCGATCCTTTTCTTCGGCTTGTTCATCGTCATCATTTACGTGGCAACAAGCCGGATCAGCTGGGTGGTCATCGGCGGCGTACTGATCCTCGGTGGCGGATTCCTTGCATCCAAGTTCTTCTCGCACGTTGCGTTCCGCCTGGACAGCTGGTGGAACGCCTTCACCCCGGAAGTCTTCGACAGGTCCCCGGGCGGCAGCGGCCAGATCGTCCAAGGCCTCTTCGGCATGGCCGACGGCGGCCTCGGCGGCACCGGCCTCGGACAAGGCCGGCCGGACCTGGTGCCGTTTGCGAACAGCGATATGATCGTGGCTCTCATCGGTGAGGAACTCGGATTGATCGGCCTCTTTGCCGTCGTGCTGCTCTACATGCTGCTCTTCACCCGCGGGTTCCGCGCGGCTCTTGGCGCGCGGGACGCGTTCGGCAAGCTCCTGGCGTGCGGACTCTCCTTTGCCATCGCGCTGCAGTGCTTCGTGGTGATCGGCGGCGTCACGCGGCTCATCCCGCTGACCGGGCTCACCACTCCCTTCCTGGCGGCAGGAGGTTCCTCCCTGCTTGCCAACTGGATCATCGTAGGTTTGCTGCTCATGATTTCGAACACCGCGCGCGGCCCGGTGGACACCTCGCCCATTACCCATGCCCCCACAGAGGCGGTGCAGACCTCATGAACCATTCCATACGCAATTCGTGGATGGCAGCCGTTGCCATGTTCGCCCTGCTCTTTGGCGCGATCAGCTATGTCCAGGTCATCGGCGCCGGCGACCTCAATGACAATCCGTGGAACCAGCGCGCTGTCCTGGCGAACTACTGCAACGACCGCGGTGCGATCATCGTGGGCGGCAAACCAGTCGCGGAATCCGTTGCTGGAGACGAAACCTGCAAGTACCAGCGCAGCTACGCCCAGCCGGAACTCTATGCCGGAATCACGGGCTACTTCTCACGGACCTATGGATCCACCGGGCTCGAGCAGCAGCTCCGGGACGAATTGGCCGGCAGTTCCGACCAACTCTTCCTGGACCGTGTCAGCCAGATTTTCCTTGGCAGCCAGCCAAAGGGCGCCTCGGTGGAACTGACCCTCGATCCCGTGATCCAGAAGCTCGCCTACGACCTCATTCCTGACGGTCAGCGGGGCTCAATCGTCGTCACCAACCCCAAGACGGGCGCGATCATCGCGATGGTCTCCAAACCGTCCTACGATCCCAACCTGATCGCCACGCACGATCCCGCCAAGGAAAAGGCCGGCTACGACCAAATCAACCAGGTTCCCGGCATCAACCTCAACCAGTCCGTGAGCGGACCCACCGGCGAGTTGCTGGCGCCCGGTTCCGTATTCAAGCTCGTCGATACTGCCGCTGCATTGAGCTCCGGGAAGTACAACAAGGACAGTGTCTTGCCAAACCCGGACAGCCTGCCCTTGCCCGGTTCGAACGCTTCGCTGCCCAACTACGCGGGCGGCAACTGCTCAACCCGCAACACGGCCGATTTCCCTTTCGCCCTTGAGCAGTCGTGCAACACGCCGTTCGCGAGCATCGCCCTCGACCTGGGCCAGAAGGCCATCGCGGACCAGGCCAGCAAGTTCGGCTTCGGCCAGGATTTCGGGGACCAGCTCAAGCTTCAGTCCGCGGTCAGCGTCTTCCCCACGAATCTGGACCAGGCCGCGCTGGCCCAGTCCGCCGTCGGGCAGCGAGACGTCAGGGCGACTCCGCTGCAAATCGCGATGATGACGGCAGCCATCGCCAACAAGGGCGTCCAGATGAAGCCGAACCTCATCAAGACTGTGCGGGCACCGGACCTGCGCGTCATCAGCGAACCCAAGCCCGAGGCGCTGCGCACGTCCACCACGCCCGATATCGCCAGCCAGATCACTCAATGGATGACCGACGTCGTATCGCAAGGCATTGCGAGTGGTGCCGCAGTACCGGGAATCCAGGTGGCCGGCAAGACCGGTACGGCGCAACTCGGAGATACAGGTTTGAACAACTCATGGTTTACCGGGTTCGCCCCGGCCAACGACCCGCAGGTAGCCGTCACCATTGTCATGGAAGGCGTTGATGTGTCTACCGGCGCAAAGCTAACCAGTCCGAACGCGAAGAAGATTTTTGAGGCGGTGTTGAATAAGTGAGGCCTACGTCAGGAATCACCCTCGGCGGCAGGTTCCAGCTGACCAGTCGCATTGCGATTGGCGGCATGGGAGAGGTCTGGAGGGCAAAGGACCAGATCCTTGGCCGGATCGTCGCCATCAAGGTACTCAAGGAGGAATACACGGGTGACCCCGGGTTCCTCCAGCGGTTCCGTGCCGAGGCCCGCCACACCGCGTTGCTTAATCACGTGGGGATCGCCAACGTCTTCGACTACGGAGAGGAAGACGGCTCCGCCTACTTGGTCATGGAATTGGTGCCAGGCCAGCCGTTGAGCAGCATCCTGGAACACGAGCAGGTTCTTTCGCCGGACCGCACCATGTCCATCATTTCCCAGACCGCCCGGGCACTGGCCCCCGCGCACGCCCAGGGCCTGGTGCACCGCGACATCAAACCGGGCAACCTCCTGATCACGCCGGACTTCCGCGTCAAGATCACCGACTTCGGCATCGCCCGCCTGGCAGACCAGGTTCCGCTCACGCAGACCGGGCAGGTCATGGGTACGGCCCAGTACCTCGCTCCGGAGCAGGCCACGGGGCAAACGGCCACGGGCTCCTCGGACATATATTCCCTCGGGGTTATTGGCTACGAGTGCCTCACGGGGCATCGCCCGTTCTCCGGCGAATCCCAAATCGCCATTGCGCTGGCCCAGGTCAACGACGCGCCGCCGCCGCTGCCCGAAAGCCTGCCCACCCCGGTACGCGCCCTGCTGATGTCCATGCTTGCGAAGGATCCGAAGAACCGTCCTGCGGATGCCATCAAGCTGGCCGAGGCCGCGGAAGCGATCCGCGCGGGCGATATAGCCGCGGCACACGTCGCGGTGCCCGGAATGTTGCTCTTCGAATCCGCCACGGGCCCCATCACAGCGCCGACCGACATCGCCACCGCTCCCACCGGGATTGTGGCCTCGCCGTACGGCAGGGAAGCACGTTCGACGTCGACATCGGCACTCCCGGTAATCGGCGCCGCAGCAGCAGGCGCCGCAGCGGTAGGGGCTGCCGCTGAAGGTGGAAACGCGTTGGCCCGGGCCAATGCCCTGGCCGCCGAGCGCAGTTTGAATGAGGCCGACGAGCACAACCAGTACATCCATGAGGAAGAGGAGTACCGGGAAGAGCCGCAGCGGAAGAAACGCAGCCCGTGGACGTGGCCGCTCATCGCGCTGATCGCGCTCGTGCTGCTCGCCATAGCGGGGGCGATCCTGACCCAGTCGGGGCTGTTCTCGCCGAGCAGTCCCGCGCCAGCGACGACGGCCCCTCCAAGCCAGGTCTCGAGCGCGCCCCCAACCTCGGCAAGTCCGAGCCCCACGGAGACATCCGCTAGCCCGACGCCGACAACGCCGACTCCCGAGACCATCAACCTGATCCCGGATCAGTACAAGGGACAGCCGTACGACAAGGTGCGCTCGGACCTCAACGCGCTCGGCCTCGTGGTCAGCGGAAGCCAGGTCTTCGATCCGTCCGCGCCCGGCACCGTCATCGACATCAATCCTTCCGGCCCCGTGGCCAAGGGATCGACCATCACCGTCACCTACTCCAAGGGGCCGCAGATGGTCACTGTGCCGACCATCGGCAAGGGCGCCACCGAGTCGCAAGTGCAGGCTGCCATCGAGGGTGCCGGCCTCCGTTGGGTCACGGGAGATCCCGTTGACGGGGCAACCGGCCAGGCGCCCGGAACATTCGTCAGTTCAGATCCTGCGGCCGGGCAAAAGGTGAATGCCGGGTCCGTCGTGACCTACCACTTGTCCAAGTCGGCCGCGTCCGCTTCTCCCTCAGCCAGCCGCTAAGACACCATGCCAACCGGACGCTCCACCCCTGCCCACAGAGAGGACAGCACTCCAATGACATCCCAGCGCGTCCTCAACGGGCGGTACGAACTCGGTGAATTGCTAGGCCGTGGTGGCATGGCCGATGTCTACAAGGGCACCGACACTGTGCTCGGGCGGACCGTGGCCGTAAAGCTGCTGCGTGCCGATCTTGCCCGGGATCCGCAGTTCCATGCGCGCTTCAAGCGCGAGGCACAGGCGGTAGCGGCCCTGAACCACTCCTCGATCGTCGCCATCTACGACACCGGCGAGTACACGGTGTCCGGCGGACCGGGCGAGGACGTCCGGGTCCCTTACATCGTCATGGAATACGTGTCCGGCCGGACCCTCCGCGACTTGATCCGCGCCAAGGAATTGGACACTGATCAGGCCATCGAGTTCATCCTTGGCGTCCTCGCCGCGCTGGAATACAGCCACAAGGCCGGAATCGTCCATCGCGATATCAAACCTGCCAACGTCATGGTGACCGGGGACTCAAACGACGTGAAGGTCATGGACTTCGGAATCGCCCGGGCGATGGCCGATTCCGCGGCAACCATGACCCAGACGCAGGCCGTCGTTGGCACGGCCCAGTACCTGTCGCCCGAGCAGGCCCTCGGCGAAACCGTGGATGCCCGCAGCGATCTGTACTCCGCCGCGTGCCTGCTGTTCGAAATGCTCACGTCCCGCCCGCCGTTTACGGGCGACAGCCCTGTCTCGGTGGCCTACCAGCACGTCCGCGAGGTCCCGGAGCCGGCCAGCACGTTCAATCCGGCCGTTTCGGAAGCGCTGGACAGTGTCCTGGCCAAAGGCCTGCAGAAGAACCGGGCCGATCGTTTCCAGGATGCAGCTGCGTTCCGCCGCGCCTTGCGTGCTGCCAAGAACGGCGTGGCCGTCCCGGCCGTTGCCGCCGGAGCACCCACGGACGTCCAGGACGTCGTGCCGCCGATTGCGGAAGGCACTTTGGCGCGGGGCCTGACGGGCGCCGAATTCCTCGACACCACCCTCGCGGGAAGGTCGGGAAACGGTCGGAACGCCGCCGACCAGGACATGCTTGCCCTGCAGGCTGGCGAAGCGGAATCCGAAGCAGACCACGACGGCGCCATGCCGCTTGGTTTCACCCCCGAACGCGAGCGGACCGCCCGGCAGAAGTCCCGCCGTCGGGCATGGACCGCGGTAGTGGTTGTTCTCGTCCTTCTGGTCTTGGCCGGCGGCGCATTCTGGGTGTACAGCACAGTCAACCAGAAGCCGGCTCCGCCCGCGTTGATCGCAGTACCGCAGGTGGCCGGCATGACCGAAGCCGCGGCATTGCAGACGCTGTACGGCGCCAACCTCAGCCCGGAGTCAAACCACGTCCCGGATGACAAGGTCCCCAAGGGAACGGTGATCGGCAGCGATCCCGGCGTGGGGTCCCAGGTGGCCCCGAAATCGCAAGTCATGCTTAATGTTTCAGACGGCCCGGTCTCGGCGACTGTCCCGGCAGGCCTGAGCGGCCTCACCGAAGCCGCTGCCCGCGATCTCCTGCGTCAGGCCGGCCTTGTGGGCGGGTCGAGTACCTTGGCCAACAGTGCCACGGTTCCGGCGGGCTCCGTCATCAGCACCAAACCCGCTTCCGGGGCCGTAGTTGGCGTTGGCAGCACCGTTGACCTGGTGGTGTCCACGGGCAAGGTAGCCGTGCCTCAACTCGTCGGTTTGACTGAGGCCGATGCAGAAGCGCTACTCAAGGCGAACGGCCTGGCCATTGCGGTCACCGAACAGGAGAATTCGCAAGTAACCCCTGGAAAGGTTACGAGCCAGGGCGATGCTTTCAATTCGCTCGTGGAGCAGGGCAAGACCATCAGCGTGATTGTCGCGAAGGCTCCCGCCCCGCCGCCGAGCCCCTCTCCGACGCCCACGCCGTCTCCAAGCGACACCCGGGGCGGTGGCGGCGGAGGATCCGGCCTGGGCGGACTAGGCGGCTAGCGCTGGATCAGGGGGCTAAGGGTGGCCGCACGCGCGGCCGCTCCGGACATCCCTAGTGATTCAAGCCAGTTGCCGAGCATGAGGTAACCACCTTCGGTGAGCACCGATTCCGGGTGGAACTGCACACCGCACAGCGGCGCAGTGCGGTGCTGCAGGCCCATGACAACTCCGCCGGCGGTTTCGGCGGTGATTTCCAGGACGTCGGGAATGCTTTCCCGGACAGCCGCCAGGGAGTGGTAGCGGGTGGCCGTCACCGGCGAAGGCAACCCGGCGAAAACGCTCTTGCCTTCGTGCTGCACGGGCGATGTCTTGCCGTGCATGAGCTCGGGGGCATGTGTGACGATCCCGCCATAAGCCTCGGCCAAGGCCTGGTGTCCCAGGCAGACCCCGAACATCGGCTTGTTGTTGTCTCCGCACCATTTGATCAACTCAATGCAGACGCCGGCTTCGGCAGGGGTGCCGGGGCCCGGGGAGATGAGCACGCCGTCGCGCGCGTCCGCCAGCTCGATCGCTTCGGCAAGGGTGACGTCGTCGTTCCGGACCACCGTGGTTTCAGCACCGAGTTCCTGCAGGTAGCCGACCAGGGTGTAGACGAAGCTGTCGTAGTTGTCCACGACGAGGATTTTTGTTGTGCTCATGGCTGCTGTGCTGAACCAATCGTTGAGTCGGTGAGGGTAGTGAACTGTGACATCCAGGGGAAAAGGAACTGGACCATCAGGACAATCGCGCATGCCACGAGGGCCGCTGATGTCAGGATACGCACCCACAGTGGCCCCGGGAGGTGGCGGAAGATCCATCCGTACATGGCTTAGCCCTTTCCGGCCGTTTGGGCGACTTGCTTGGCGATCTCCTGCGGCGGCCCGGCGGAGGCAGGTTGCCAGCTTTCCAGCAGGGAGTAGGCGATGATGCGTTCCTGGGAACCAAAGCGCGGATTGCAGCTGGTCATGGTGAGGTAGCTTTCGGTGGGCTCCACACCCGGCTGCGTGGGGACCGGAAGAAGGACATCGGTCCGCGACGGCAGCACGATCTGGTTGTTTCGGAAAACATACGTGTAATAACCGTCTTTGGTCTGCACATATATTTTGTCGCCCGGAACCAGGAGATGGATGTTGTCCAGCACGGCGCCATGGGTCTGGCGGTGTCCGGCGACGGCGAAGTTGCCCGGCGCTCCCGGCATGCTCGTGGATCCGTAGTGGCCGAGACCCAGAGTGTCCAGAATGTCGGAACCGGTTCCCTCGATGATGGGCCGCGAATAGTCAGGGCCGAACCGGGGAATGTACATGATGCCGATCATGCCGCCGTGTTCGGGAGCCTGGGCAACCACAGGTTTCCCGTAGTTCGGGGGTGCAGCAGGATTGGCAGGGGCAACAGGTGCCACCGGTCCCGCAAAACTCTTCGCAAATCCCTGGACGGCCTGGCTCTGCTTGGCGTCCGCTTCGACGTTGGTCCACCACAGCTCCCACGCCACAAAGAGCAACAGGATGATTCCCGCGGTGAGGAGGAGTTCGCCCACGGTCTGGACGATCCTGCGCACGACGTCGCCTTTGCCTGGTCGTCCCTTTGGCCGCGGCGGGCGGGACTTGCGTCCTCCCCGGCGCGTACCCTCCGCGCCGGTTCCCGTGCCGTCCTCCGGCACGGCAGCGGCTTGCTGCGTCTGCTGCTGCGCCACTGGATCTCCTCTTGACAGGCGCGGATGCCCGACGACGAGCAGTCTCCGAAATCCGGCTAGACTTGGCTGCTAGAACGAACCCCGGAATTGCCGCGTGCGCGTTGACCGCTGGAATTTTCCTTCCTGCAGGATATCAAGCCGGCGCGCGGCCTTTCATTCAGCCGGCCAAGGAGGATCCGTGCCCGAGTCCAAGCCCCGCAAGAGGGCCGCCCGCCCCACCGAAGCGGCCACCGCGCAGCAGTACAAACCGAACCCCATCTGGTACAAGCCCGTCATGTTCGGTCTCATGATCATCGGCCTGCTGTGGATCATCACCTTCTACATCACGAGCGGCCAACTTCCCGTACCTGCATGGGCGTCCTGGAACATCGTGGCGGGCTTCGGCATCGCGATCGTTGGCTTCTTGATGACGACCCGCTGGCGCTCCTGAGCGGCGACCTCACATTCCGGCCGCCTGCCGCGTCTACTAGGCATGACCATCAGGCACACCACCATTGATTCCCCACTAGGTCAGCTCACGCTGACCGCCCGGGACGAGTCGCTGACCGGTATTTTCTTCGAGGGCCATTGGCATATGCCGCCGTCGGAATTCTTCGGGGAAGCCGTATCCGCCGAGGATCCCGTGTTCCAGCAAGCTACCCGTGAACTCGGCGAATACCTGTCTGGCGAGCGAACGGTGTTCGACGTCCCTTTCCAGGTTTCAGGGAATCCGTTCCAGCAGCGGGTATGGGCCAGGCTGGAACACATTCCGTACGGCGAAACCGTCAGCTATGGAGAATTGGCCACCGAACTGGGCGACCGCAATCTTTCGCAAGCCGTCGGTTCGGCGGTTGGCCGCAATCCACTCAGCATCATCATCCCTTGCCATCGGGTTGTGGGGCGCGACGGGAGGCTCACCGGATACGCCGGCGGCCTCGACAACAAGCGCTTCCTCCTGGACCTCGAAGAACCGGCCTCGGCGAAGGAAAGCAAGCTCTTCTAATGGAGCCCAAGAAGCCGTTCGAACTTGTCGTCCGGGAACACGGACCCACGGTCCTTCGCGTGTGCCGCGCGGTCCTGGGCGCCCACGACGCCGAGGACGGCTGGTCGGAGACTTTCCTCTCCGCCTTGAAGGCCTATCCCGAACTTCCCGCGGGCGCCAACGTCCAGGCTTGGCTCGTCACCATCGCCCATCGCAAATCCATCGACATCGTCCGCGCCAGGAACCGCCAGCCGCTTCCCGTGGATGAACTTCCTGTGCGACCATCCGGACTCGGCATCCCCGGTGACGGTCATCGGGAGGTGCTCGACGCCGTCGGGCAGCTCCCCCCGAAGCAGCGCCAAGCGGTGGCCTACCACTACCTCGCCGGGCTCCCCTACAAGGACGTCGCCGGGCTTCTAGGCGGAACCCCCGACGCCGCGCGTCGAGCGGGAGCCGACGGCGTCAAGGCGCTGCGCACCATTCTCGTTGATAGCTCCGAGAGCTACGTGAAAGAAGAATCCCCATGACCATCCATCATGACGAACCGGACGTCTCCGCGCTCCTCGCACCCCTCGAGTCCGTGGAACCGGGCCTCATGCAGCGGCTCCACGACCGCCTCGCAGCGGTGGCCGCCGAACAGGACACCCTCGACATTGCCTACCGCACCGTGGATTCGCCGATCGGCAAACTGCTGCTCGCAGCCACGGAACGCGGCATGGTGCGCGTGGCGTTCGAAGTGGAAGACCACGACGCCGTGCTGCAGCGCCTCGCGGAAAAGCTCAGTCCGCGGATCCTCTACTCAGCGAGCCGGCTGGATCCGGCCGCCCGCGAGCTGGACGAATACTTCGCGGGCACCCGGCACCGGTTCGACCTGCCCTTGGATTTCAGCCTTTCGCGCGGCTTCCGACTGAGCGTCCTGGAACATTTGCCGCAGATCGCCTACGGCCACACGGAAAGCTACGCGCAAGTGGCCTTGGCTGCCGGCAGCCCGCGGGCCGTTCGTGCCGTCGGGACCGCTTGCGCCACCAACCCGCTGCCTGTGATTGTTCCGTGCCACCGGGTGGTGAAGTCCGATGGATCGTTCGGAAACTACCTCGGCGGTACGGAAGCCAAACGCGCCCTGCTGGCTCTCGAGGCGGCATGACTTCGGGATGGACGGAACCGCTGTTTCCGCTTGAGTTGCCGGACGCGCCCGACGCCGGTCCCCGGGAGATCGCGCCCGGCGCGGTGCACGTTCCGGGCTGGCTGAGCCTTGAGCAGCAACAGTGGATAGTGGCCCGTTTCGAGGAGTGGACGCAGGGTCCCGTCCCCTTGCGTGCCGCGGTGCTTCCCGGTGGGCACCCGATGTCCGTCCGGACGATCTGCCTCGGCTGGCACTGGCAACCGTATAGATACACACGCGAGGCCGTTGACGTCAACGGGCGCCGGGTCCTCGACTTTCCTGATTGGATGGTACGCCTGGGTCGCAAGGCACTGTTCGAGGCCTACGGTGACGCCGCAGAAGCCGCAAGCTACACGCCGGACACTGCGCTCGTGAACTTCTACGACGAGGCGGCCAAAATGGGAATGCACCAGGACAAGGACGAAAAGTCGCGGGCCCCGGTGGTGTCGCTCAGCATCGGGGACAGCTGCGTCTTCCGCTTCGGAAACACGGAGACGCGCACCAAGCCGTATGCCGACGTCGGACTCTCCTCGGGCGACCTCTTCGTGTTCGGAGGAGCGTCCCGTTTTGCATTCCACGGAGTCACCAAAGTGCTCCCCGGAACGGCGCCGGAAGGTTGCGGAGTGCCGAAGGGACGGATCAACATCACCATGCGCGTCACGGGAATGTCGTAGGGCCGGGGCACAATGGCAACAACAGCTTCTGCCCGTCTTCCTGTGGAGGATTACCTATGACCCCGCCCGAGAACGGCACCATCATCGGCGACGACGGCCTTGCTCGTCCGCCCTGGGCTTCCGTCGACCCGCTCATGCGCGAGTACTACGACCACGAGTGGGGAATGCCCGTACGGGATGAACGGGGCCTGTATGAACGCATCAGCCTCGAGGGATTCCAGGCGGGACTGTCCTGGGCCACCATCTTGCGCAAGCGCGACGCGTTCCGGTCCGCTTTCATGGACTTCCACCCTGAAAGCGTCGCGGCTTTCACGGAGGCGGACGTCGAACGGCTGATGCAGGATTCGGGAATTGTGCGCAACCGCCTCAAGATCCGTGCGGCCATCACCAACGCCAAGGCGACGATCGACTTGCGGAGCGAGGGCGGCTTGGTGGACTTCGTGTGGTCGTTCCAACCGGAGTCGACGCCGGAACCGCGGACGTTTGCCGACGTCGCTAGCCAATCACCGGAATCGATTGCGCTCTCCAAGGCCCTGCGCAAGAAGGGTTTTGCTTTCGTGGGACCCACCACCATGTACGCCCTGATGGAGGCGATCGGCATGATCGACACCCATTTGCTTGACAGCCATCGCCGGGGCAGCTCAGGAGTCTGGCTCTGATTCCCGCCTTCTTTCCACAGAAGTGCGTAACTTTATCCACAGCTGTGGACAATTCATGTGGACATCCACGTACATGAGGCCAAGATCCCCGCATTCGGGCGATGACCGGACCCGTCCACTTTGATCCCGCGGTTTTACCCAGTGTGCACAAGCCTGTGGATAGTGTCCGCGGGTTCATTGAGAGTTCACTCCCGAGGCATTGAGAACTTCATTTCGGGCCCCGCCGGTCGCTGCGGCTCGCTGGCTCCGGTTCGCTGTCCCGGGTGCTTGTCCCGGGCCCTTGTCCCGGGTCCTCAATGTGGGTGTGGCCGGAATGTGTGAAAGAATTTGCGTATGAATGCAGATAAGAGTGCCTGCTCGCTCGGAGTCGACAGCCAATACGTTGAATTGGCCGTCGAAGTGTTCGCGATGCTGGCTGACGCGACGAGGGTCCGGATCGTCCTCGCGCTGCGGGACGGTGAAATGGCCGTCGGAGCGCTGGCCGACCTTCTAGGGAAGTCCCCCGCGGCAGTATCGCAGCACCTTGCCAAAATGCGCTTGGCCAGAATGGTCTCCACGCGGCAGGACGGGACCAGGGTCATGTACCGCCTGGAGAATGAGCACGCCCGCCAGTTGGTTGCGGACGCAATATTCCAGGCGGAACACGCCTTGGGCGGCACCCCTGCACACCACCGCGTAGAACAGGAATCGGCATGAGCGGCCACCAGCAAGTCGGTCATCACGAGCACGAAGTGCATGGGCACGACGTGCACGACCACGACCACGACCACGACCACGACCACGACCACGACCACGACCACGACCACGACCACGACCACGACGGACACTCCCACAAGCATCACAAGGGTCTCAAGGGGTGGCTGTATGAGCTCTTTGTCCCGCATACCCACGATTCCGCCGATTCCATCGACGATGCGCTTGAGTCCAGCACCCAGGGCGTTCGGGCGCTGAAGATCAGCCTCTTCATACTCCTCGGCACCACGGTCCTGCAGTTCCTTGTGGTCCTTATCAGCGGCTCTGTCGCGTTGCTGGCCGACACCATCCACAACTTCTCGGACGCACTCACCGCAGTGCCACTCTGGATCGCGTTCATTCTGGGACGCCGCGCAGCAACCCGCCGATACAACTATGGATACGGGCGGGCGGAGGACCTTGCCGGATTGTTCATTGTCGGCGTCGTAGCGCTTTCGGCAGTGGTCGCCGCATGGCAATCCATCGATCGCCTCTTCCATCCGCAGCCCCTGCACAATCTGTGGTGGGTCCTTGCGGCCGGACTCATTGGATTTGCGGGCAATGAGATCGTAGCCGTCTACAGGATCAGGGTGGGCCGGCAGATCGGATCCGCTGCACTGGTCGCCGACGGCGTGCACGCGCGCATTGACGGATTCACCTCCCTCGCAGTGGTGCTAGGCGCCGGCGGCGTGCTGCTCGGCTTCCCGCTGGCGGATCCGATTGTCGGCCTGCTGATTTCAGCAGCCATCATCGTCCTGCTCTGGGGTACGGTACGCAGCATCGGGCGACGCCTGATGGACGGCATAGAACCTGAACTTCTCGATACCGCCCAGGCGGCGTTGGACAGGGCACCGGGCGTACTCTCCGTGCCGCGGCTCCAACTACGTTGGGTCGGCCATCGCCTGCAGGGTGCCGCCACCATCGTCGTCGCCGACGCTTCCCTGTCAGCGGTGGAGAAGACGGTCAGCGAGGCCAGGCATCGGCTTGAGCACGCGCTTCCGAAGCTCGACGACATGGCGATACAGGCCGTTACCGAAGCTGGCCGCTGATCGACGGGGTCTTGTTCCCAACCGCTGCCCAGCCGCTGCGGCTATGATGGCCCACTGAACCTTATGTTGTGAGCCACTTACCCGATCTTGGGCCACTGACCGGACCCGCCCGGCAGTCCGAGATCCACGAAAGAAGATGCCCATGAGCCAGCAAGCGATTCCGGCGAAGCCTCGCCGAAACGTGGAAATGGTGCTGTTGGTGCTGGCACTTGGCGTCGGCATCGGTGCCCTTGCAATGACCAGCGTGGACAAGAAGGAAGCCCTTGACGTTGGATTCTGGCTTCAGGCGGGTGCCCTGACGGCGCTGGCCGGAATCTTCCACGTCGTCCTGCGTTTCAAGGCCAGATATGCGGATCCGGTGATCCTCCCGATCGTTGTCGCTTTGAACGGCCTCGGCATCGCCATGATCCGACGCCTCGATGCGTCAAACGGCACTAATGCGGGGGGCAACCAGCTGACGTGGACGATCGTCTCGGTGCTGGTCGCGGCCGCCGTGCTGTGGCTCTTGAAGGATCACAGAATCCTGCGCCGGTACACGTTCATCGCACTCGCTGTCAGCGCCGCGCTCCTCATTCTTCCGCTTGTCCCGGGCATTTCCGCGGGAGACATCAACGGCGCGAATGTCTGGATACGCCTTGGTTCCCTGCAGTTCCAACCCGGCGAGATCGTGAAGATTACGCTCGCAATCTTCTTCGCGGGCTACTTGTCCTCCAACCGGGACTTGATCCTGTTGGCCGGTAGGAAATTCGGGCGCTTGCAGTTCCCCAGAATCAAGGACACCGGGCCGATGATCACTGCCTGGGCAGCGAGCGTTGGCGTACTGGTCTTCCAGCACGATCTCGGCATGTCCATACTGCTGTTCGGCCTGTTCATCGTGATGATCTACGTTGCCACGAGCCGGGCCAGCTGGCTCGTCCTCGGCGTCGTGCTCATGCTTTTGGGCGGATACGCCGCGGCAAAGATCTTTTCCCATGTCGGCTTGCGCATCGACGCCTGGATCAATGCCTTCGACCCCCAGGTTTTCACCCGCTTCCCCGGAGGCAGCGCCCAGATTGTCCAGGGCCTGTTCGGAATGGCCGACGGCGGCCTGATCGGAAAAGGCCTCGGACTTGGAAGCCCGGACCTTGTGCCTTTCGCGAACAGCGACATGATCATCGCTTCCCTTGGCGAAGAACTCGGCCTGATCGGGCTGTTCGCGATCGTCCTCCTCTATTTGCTGCTTTTCACGAGGGGATTCCGGGCCGCCCTGGGCATCCGGGATGCCTTCGGAAAGCTCCTTGCCTGTGGGCTGGCCTTCTCCATGGCTCTTCAGTGCTTCATCATCATCGGCGGCGTCACGCGCCTTATTCCCCTCACTGGACTCACGACGCCGTTCCTCTCCGCGGGCGGGTCCTCCCTCCTTGCCAACTGGATCATCGTGGCTTTGTTGTTGCGGATCAGTGACGCTGCCCGCAGGCCCCAGACGGTCGCTTCCCAGACCGAACACGTCCCGGTCTGACGCCGGTCCGACCTTCAGGCTCCCGCTACCACCTCCGTTCACACGCTCGACCGTATCGCCTCACAATAGGGCTTCTTTCAGAGGGCGGTATCGGCCTGCCTGCGCGCCCGCTTCTGTGGCGCGCGCCCGACGTCAGGCAGCATGGGCATCAAAGCTACGTAGCGATTGACCATCCTGGCCGTCCCCGCGCCAGTCACACACTTAACAACAGGCAACTACCCACAAGTTATCCACAGTTGGGGAAAAACTGTGCCTACAAAGTGGAAAACTCCCAGAACGGCGGGCTTCAAGGTCCAGGAAGGACAACGAACTACAGCCATGTGAGTTATTAACAATGTTGATAACTCTGTTGATACCGCCCTCTTACGGCTCCTGACGGTGAGGTTGTCCACACACCATCGAAAAACGCGATTCTTATCCACATACCCACAAGCGCGTGGGCAAAAGTTATCCACAGATGTGGACGTTAATCCCCAGAGAGACCCGCTGCCCCTGCTATCTAGGCCCGGAAGGTCCATCCACAGTTGAACTACACGGTTGTAAGTTACGCACACTGTGGATAACGGCTGTGGAAAACATATCCGTGGGTATTGACGCGCCTGAACGCACAGACTTAAGCTGGCGATATTCAACCAGTTAGTTGATAAACCATCTGCTTGAGTACTGTCAAGATTCGGAATTCCGCAAGGCTTGAGACTGGAGCCAGACAGGGGAGACGCATGCCGGACACGATTGGCACAGCCGTGCTGGATCCTGAAGACCAGCTCAACAGGGCATTCATGGCCCTCGCCGATCCTGTCCGGCGCAAGATCCTGGCGCGGTTGGCCTTGGGCGATGCCACTGTCAGTGAGATCGCCCAGCCCTTCACCGTCACCCTCCAAGCCATCTCCAAGCACCTTCACGTGCTAGAGGGCGCAGGGCTCATCACGAGGAGCAGGGAAGCGCAGCGCCGTCCCTGTCACCTGAACACCGCGGCGCTGGGACCTTTGGCCGGGTGGATTGAGAACTACCGTCTTCAGGCAGAGGAACGTTTCGCCCGGTTGGACGAACTACTGGCCAGCACAGCCCAAAAGGACAATCCGGAAAAGGAGAAGGACAATGAGCACCAACACAACAATCATTGACGTCGCGGCGGGCACGCCGTTCATCGACACGAGCCGCGACTTCGATGCCGCCCCGGATCGAGTGTTCCAGGCTTTCACGGATCCCGAACTGGTGGTCAAATGGTTGGGTCCGCGTCGCCTGGAAATGCGCCTGGAGGCGTACGACGCGCGGACGGGCGGCAGCTACCGCTACACGCACCTGGACGAGCAAGGCAACGAGTTCGGCTTCCGCGGGGTCTTCCACGAGGTCCAGGAGCCGTTGCGGATCATCCAGACCTTCGAATTCGACGGCGCCCCGGGGCAAGTCACCTTGGATACCACCCGGTTTGAAGACCTTGGAGGCCGCACACGCGTTGTGCAGCGCTCCGTGTTTCCCTCGATGGAGGCCCGTGACATGGCAGTGGCCAGCGGCATGGATGCGGGCATCAAGGAGTCGATGGAACGCTTGGCGGCGCTCCTAGGGTAAGAAAAGCGTAAAGAGCTGTCAGCCCGCGGTGGCCCCAAGGACGGTAGCCAGGACAAGAATTCCGGCCACCAGTGCCATGCCGGCAGTTTGCAACAGCGCCTGGCGCGGTCCACGCGGAGCAAAGGCGATGACGGCGGCACACAGGCCGCCCGTGATCAGGCCGCCCAAGTGGGCCTGCCAGGCGATTCCCGGGACGACGAAGCCAATCACCCCGTTGATGACGATAAGGATCCACAACTGCCGGGTGTCTCCGCCGCGCCGGCTTTGGATCACGAGGAGTGCGCCAAAGAGGCCGAAGATCGCGCCTGACGCACCTTCAACGGGGGTTACAGGGAAGACCGGCGTCAGCAGCATGAAGCCAACGGAACCACCAATGGCGGAGAGCACGTAGACGGCGAGGAAGCGAATGCGCCCCAGAACGGGCTCCAGCACCTGGCCGAAGATCCAGAGCATGTACATGTTGAGCACGATGTGCAGGACGAAACCTTGTGAGTGGACAAAAGCGCTCGTCAGCATCCGCCATGGTTCGAAGGCGCCATATTGGGGAGAGGCATAGGCGGAGGCGAAAACGAGCTGGCCCTCCACGACACCGCCGGGAATCAGCCATTGCAGCACGTACACCAAGGCACACAACCCGATGAGTACGTACGTCACCAAAGGACGCCCGGTCGCGACGGCGCCGCCATAGGCGGAACGCACTGCCGGCGTCGAACGCTTCATTTCATTGACACAGTCAATGCATTGGAACCCGACGGCGGCCGCCCGCTGGCATTCGGGGCATGCAGGACGCCCGCAATGCTGGCACCGCACGTAGGAAGGCCTGTCCGGGTGCCTGGGGCACACCGGAATGTCTGCTGACGGCTCTGCCGCCGGGATTCCGTAACTCATATGCTGCTCATACTCCGGGGATCAGAGCTGGACGATGTCAATGCTGTTGATGACGACATCCTCAACAGGACGGTCGCCCATGCCGGTGCGGACGGCCTCGATGGCGTCTACAACCTTCTTGGACTCTTCGTCAGCCACCTCGCCGAAGATCGAGTGCTTGCCGAAAAGCCAGTCGGTGTTGACCGTGGTGATGAAGAACTGGGAGCCGTTGGTGCCCTTGCCCATCTGGACACCGGCGTTGGCCATGGCCAGCTTGTAAGGGGCGTTGAAGTTGAGTTCCGGGTGGATCTCGTCGTCGAACTTGTAGCCCGGTCCGCCGATGCCGCGGCCGAGGGGATCGCCGCCCTGGATCATGAAGTCTTTGATGATGCGGTGGAAAATGGTGCCGTTGTACAGGGGGGTACCGGTCTTGTCTTCGCCCGTTTCCGGGTGGGTCCAGGACTTTTCGCCTGTGGCCAGGCCAACGAAGTTGGCGACCGTCTTGGGCGCGTGGTTGCCGAAGAGGTCAACCACGATGTCACCGAGGCTCGTGTGGAAAGTTGCTTGTGCGGTTGCGATGGTCATATCGCCATTCTTCCATGCAGGGTCAACGCCGGGGCGGCCAGGAAGGCGGTTCCGCGCTCGGTGAAATCTTCCATGAATCCGCTGGATGAATAGCCGGTGCCGATCAAGCGACGTAGGCTAACAACAAACGAGCATGTTGATCGGGAGGTAGTTGTGAAGAAATCGGACCGGATTGCCCGCGAACTTGAACACACCGTCGTGAATGGTGTCGAAAATGCCAAGGACTGGGCGACACCGCGCGTCGAGGCAGCTGTGAACTGGGCGGTTCCCCGCATCCAGCACGGAATCGACACCGCTTCGCCGAAGCTTCAGGAAGGCCTGAAGTCAGCTGCGTACAACCTCGCCGACGGCGTTGCGACCGTCACCCCTAGGCTCCAGGAAGGCTTGGCGAACCTCGCACCGAGGATCCATGACGTCGTCGAGGATGCCTCACCCAAGATCCAGGAAGCCCTTAACAAGGCAACCCCTGCACTCAGCCACGCCCGGGACAAAGTTGTTGAGGAATACCTGCCCAAGCTCTCGGAACAGCTCGGGCAAGCCTCCGGGGTTGTCCACCAAGCCCTTGAGAATGCACCCGCTCAGGTGGACGCCGTGGCCCAGAGGCTGGTGGACTCGGGAGTGGTTCACAATCTGCAGGAGCAAGCACAAGCCACGGGGGCCCAGCTGAAAGCCGCGGCCGAAGAAGCATCCAAAACAGTCTCGAAAGAGCTCGCCAAGACCCGGAAACCCAAAAAGCGGGGCTTCCTGATCTTCACGGTTGTAGCAGCGGCTGCAGCGGCCGGCATTGCGGCATGGAGGGCCAGCCGTCCTGTAGAGGACCCATGGAAGACCCCGGTCCCGGTCGTAACACCCTCGCCGGTGCCGGCCGCGGCTGCAGCCGAGAAAGTGGCTGAGAAGGCCAACGAAGCCGCTGGCAAGGTAGCCGACAAGGTTGACGACGTGAGGCTCGACGTAGCTGACAAGAGCGAAACTGTAGCCGAGAAGGCAAAACACGTCGTCGAGGACGCCACGGAAACCGCAGCGAACGTGGCAATCGACGCCAAGACGGCGGTAAAGAACATCGCCGCCAGCCTTCACAAGGACGAGGCGGACAAGGACCACGAGGCCTCTGACGAAGCAGGCAAACACGAGGCCTAGGCGAAAGCCGGATTCACGCCGCGTTGAAGGGATTCCGGTTAGCCGGGATCCCTTCAATTGTTTGGCCACTTGTCACCGGAGACTTCCTCAAGGGATACCGGCCTGATGTTAGATTTATGGAGATGCCAGCCGATAGATCTTTCGTAGATGCAGCCACCAACGCAGCCGTCGCACCCGTGAAGCCGAGCGTTTCAATCATCATCCCGGCGTACAACGAGGAAAGCGTCATACGGCAATGCTTGATCGCGGCCATCTACCAGTCGGTACCTGCGGATGAGATCATCGTCGTGGACAACAGGTCCACAGACCGCACCGCTCAGATCGTCCAGCAGATGCAACAGGAATACCCTGAGAGCCCCATTATCCTGTTGAGCCAGGACAAGGCCCAGGGACTCATTCCCACCCGCAACTTTGGCCTCAACAGCGCCACGTCGGATGTCCTCGGCCGGATCGACGCCGACTCCGTCCTGGAACCTGACTGGGTGGAGCAGGTCCAAAAGGCCTTCGCCGACCCCTCGGCGCAGGCTGCAACCGGTCCCGTGGTCTACTACGACATGCCCATGCGCCGCTTCGGACTCAAAGCCGACGACAAAATGCGCCAGCTCATGCTCCGGCTCGCGAAGCACCAATATCATTTTCTTTTCGGATCGAACATGGCGCTTCGCCGTTCCGCCTGGGAAACCATCCGGGACGAAACCTGCCTGGACGAGAGAGACGAGATGCATGAGGACATCGATCTTTCCCTGCACCTTGCCGACCACGATCTCAGGGTCCAGTACTGGCCGCAGATGGTCTCGGGCATGTCCGCCCGCAGGCTCGAGGATTCACCGCGCGACTACCGCTATTACGTGACCCGCTTCGACAGGACCTACAAGGCCCACAACGTCAAGAAGATGGCGCTCAAGGCCCCCATGGTGGTGTTCTTCTCGGTCTACTTCCCGGCAAAGCTGCTCCGGGCCATCCACACGGCCAACGCGAGCCAAAGCGTCCGCCGCGGCGGCCTGTAGTCGCTCAGTCAGTGCCGAGCTCGGCGATTTTGCCGTCAACGTCACCCTTGCCGCGCCGCTGACCAGCGACGACGACGGCGAGCCCACCCAGGATCAGGGCGAGCCCCGCATAGGTACCGGCCGGTAGGGTCTCGTGCAGGAAGACCGCAGCGAGAAGCGCCGCCCCCGGAATCTCCAGCAGGATGATCATGGAAACCAGCAGCGGGCTCAGGGTGGCCAGAAGATGGTTGAAGGCGGTGTGGCCCACCAGCTGTGCGCACACGGTGATGGCCACGATCCCCAGCCAGCCTCCGGCGTCGAACCCCACGAGCCGCTGGCCGCCCATGAGGGCCAGCACCGCGACAATGGCGGCGCAGATCCCGTAGCAGAGCGTCGTGTACGTTCCAATGCCCATGCTCTGGCGGGCTTTGCCTCCGGCCAAGGTGTACAGCCCGGCCAAGGCGCCACCGGCGAGAGCGAGGATGTCGCCAAGGAGGGCTTTCGGTGAAGTCCCCATGTCGAAGCCCGTGATGGCGGCGACGCCGCCTAACGCGATGCCAAGCCCCACCAGGACCGGCCAACGGTGCTTCGTCCCGCGGAGGAGCTGGAAAACGGCGATCCACGCGGACTGCAGGCACACCAAGGCGGTGGCGGCCGCGACTGACGTGAGCTCCAGCGCAGTGATGAAGCAAGCGAAATGGAAAGCCAGCGCCACTGCCGCGACGGCGGACCACGCGAACTCGCGGCGGGTGATCTTGCGGAATTGTCGGGGCTCGCGGATCAGGACCGGCGAGGCCATGACGACGGCGGCGATTGCGTTGCGCCAGAAGGCGATGGCCAGTGCCGTGACGGAGGTCGCTCCAAGCGTTCCGGCGATGAGGGGTCCGGATGATGCGACGCCAAGCACACCCAAAGCAGCAACGATGAAGTTCACAATTCAGGGTTATAGGACAAAACGTGTGTATGGGATGGGGTTGCTTCCCAGTGTTGGCGGGCGAATTCCGGGATAGCTAAGCT